>WJLZ01000121.1 GCA_014728215.1 Chitinivibrionales bacterium | reverse complement strand
CTACTGGGCCTTATGGCCCTTTGAAACCCTGCTCATGCCGCGCCGCCATGTTCTGCGTCTGCCAGATCTAACAGATGAGGAACGCCGCAGTCTGGCCGAGATCATGCAGCGTTTTTTGACGAAATATGATAATCTGTTCCAGGTTTCCTTTCCCTATTCCATGGGCTGGCACGGTGCGCCGACCGCTGAAGGAGATTACAGCTATTGGCAGCTTCACGCCCATTATTATCCCCCCTTGCTGCGCTCGGCGACCGTTAAGAAATTTATGGTCGGCTACGAAATGCTGGCCGAAGCCCAACGCGACATTACGGCCGAACAAGCCGCCGACCGTCTGCGCAGCCTCTCCGAGATTCATTACAAACAGCAGAGGTGAAATATAGGCAACTCAGGGGATAAAAATCCCGGCAAGAATGTCAATTTTACCTTGACTTTCTTCATGGCTCTTTATTAGCCCCTCAAAGGAATGAAAACATGAGGAGGAGTCTTTCAATTACAAGGAATCGTCATGAGCGGGACGCTCGTCGGTTATGATGAAACTACAAGGATTTCATGTAGGGAGGAGTAAGTATCGATGCATCTTTCGACTCCATCCTTCTTACATGAAATCCTTGTAGTTTTAAAGGAGATACTATGTCGAACATCACGCAGAATAAAGGATGGATTGTCACAATGGCCGGGCTTGGGATTAATCTTGCCCTGGGAATTTTGTATACCTGGAGTATCTTTAAAGGGAAAATTATCAATTCGATTGAAACAGGAGGCGATTTTCAATGGAATATGGCATCCGTGAACGACCCCTATGCCGTCTGCTGCCTGGTCTTTGCCTTCTCAATGATCCTGGCAGGAAGAGTGCAAGATATATTTGGCCCGAAAATCACCGCCTTAATCGGAGGCGTGTTAGTTGGGGTCGGGATAATCTGGATTTCGCAGACCACTGATTATCTCAGTTGGGTGCTCGGATTTGGCGTCCTGGCCGGCATGGGGATTGGATTTGGCTACGCCTCTGCGACTCCGCCGGCCCTCAAATGGTTTCCGGCCTCAAAAACCGGATTGATTGCCGGATTGGTGGTCTCGGGCTTCGGACTGGCTTCCGTGTATATTGCGCCGCTGGCGACCTATCTTATCGGCGTCTGGGGACTTCAGAGCACGATGAAATTTTTTGGCATCGCCTTTTTGATCGTGGTGGTCGTTCTGGCCTTATTATTGACAAATCCGCCGGCCGGTTATACTCCCGAAGGGGTTTCAAAGACATCTGCAAAAAAGCAAAAAGGGAAACAAGCAGCAGCCGACAATAATTTTAACGCGGCGTATATGCTGAAGCAACCTGCATTCTGGATACTCTGGATCATATATTTTATCGGGGCCGGGGCCGGACTGATGGTGATCGGAAGCGTCGCCGGCATGGCCAAAAAGAGCATGGGAGAACAAGCGTTTCTGGTGGTGGCTACAATGGCAATGGGCAATGCGGGGGGAAGAGTTGTCGCCGGCATCCTGTCCGATAAAATCGGGCGCAGACTCACGCTCGCACTGATGCTCGGTTTTCAAGCTGTGCTGATGTTTCTGGCAATTCCTGTCGTAGGCGCGGAACAGTCGAGCGCATTCCTGCTGGTGCTTCTGTCCGCCCTGATCGGCTTTAATTACGGCACAAATCTGTCACTCTTTCCCTCGTTTTCCAAAGATTTGTGGGGTTTAAAAAGTTTTGGCGTCAATTATGGCATTCTTTTTACGGCCTGGGGCGTCGGCGGCTTCGTCTTAAGCCGTTTATCTCAGATGATTCAGGCCGCGACCGACAGTTTTACGCTGTCCTTTGTCGTCGCCGACATCCTGCTGATTGTAGGAGTCGCGCTGACATTTACCATCCACCGTCAGCCGAAAAAAGTCTGAGAGTCCTCTCCGGTACGGCGGGGCTGCGTCCCCGTCGTCTCACTGATATCGGCTATTAACAACCTCATCAGAACTCCTGAAGCAATTCGATATCTTGTTCAGCATCAGTCTCGTCAAGTAAAGCAATCGGAATGTTCATCCGGGCCAGCAGCTTCTCGAAATCATAGCAGTGATACTCGGCCAGCGAGACGGCTCGCGCTAAGCTGATTTCGATCTTCTGTGAAGTTTATGGAAAACTACAAGGATTGAGTGTACAAAGGATTTGAGATACACTGTAAACCGGGGGTTTCAATCCCTTGTACACTCAATCCTTGTAGTTCCAGAGAAAAGCCGGAAGAATCACTGATTTTTTCAAACCTGTTCGTCAGTAAGCAGCGCAAGAACTTGCTGCAAAAATTGTTGGCCGGCCTGTTCAAGATCGCCGTCCAGCGCAAAAGTGAGGCTGCGGACATGCTTCAACCGCTAAAAAAGAGATTTCCGCTGTTTTTTCTCGTGAATTTCCGCGCGGCCGTGGGATCTCAATTGCATACTATTCAGATACGTCTTTTCATAAGATTATAGTATTCTGTATTGCCCTTCTTACTCATCTGGAAAATGAGTATGTTTAAATAAATCAAATAGTGATAACTGGTAGCCGCTATCAGGAGTGATTTCACTTTCAAATATTGGAGGAAGTTGCAATGGGGCGATTCCGTTTTTGTATTGTTCAATCGCCTCACGTTGATTGTTGCAGAATGGATGGGTCGGACGCCCCTGATCAACATCTGTTCTTTTACTCTTAGAGAATGGAATAGCATGGTCATATTGAGTGCCCATTCGTAAATCTAAAATTCCTCCGCAGAGTTCGCAACGAAGTGCTGATTTGAAAAATTCTCGCAAATTAATCTTTGTTTTCTGATTGGTTGTAAATCTTCTGCCTTTCCCCTCTGTTTGTTTGTGAGTCGAAGCAGTTAGTCGAGCCATAATCGGTTTCAGTTGTGAACGAAATGCCTCTGTCTCTGTTCCTGATGGGTTTTTTACCAAAAGCTCAAGCAATTCTTGATAGAATGTAACCGTCCCCTCTATGGCTCTTGGACCGGAGCCAACTCGACGCGTAATGGCGCTTGCAACGTCTTTTGTGAAAATAATATGCTCAAATCGTCCGCGATGAGCCGAGAAAATGACCTTCCGAATCCTGATATTTTCAGCACTCCCGGACATAAGCCAGGAGATAAAGCCGTACAAGGAACTTCTCACGTATCTTCCGATATTGGTATAAAAATAAAATAAAGGAACGATGGATAGGGATAAAGAATTATTGGAATCACCGGTTAAGTGTTCAAATAT
>WJLZ01000120.1 GCA_014728215.1 Chitinivibrionales bacterium | reverse complement strand
GTCCCACAGCCGTTTTTTCTTTTCTCCCAGAAGCATTTGGTGGGTTTCTTTGAGAAGGTCGGGAATTGCCAGGTTTTCGGGACATTGTGAAAGGCATTCATTACATTCGGTGCAGGCGTCGGCTTTTTTGCCCGGAAACCACTCGCCGCCGTTGGGGAGCAGATTATAGCGCATTTTTCCGAATTCAATCATGTCGAATGTCTTACCCAGGTTTCGCAGGCGGAGTATTTCGGGAATGGCAACTTCTTCGGGGCATGGCATGCATGCGTAGCAGAGGGTACATCGGCTGTTACCGAGCACCGATTTTTCCTGCTCATAGAGTTTCCGAATGGCCCCGGTTTCCTGGGCCGTAAGTTCGGCAGGGCCATTTCCTGCAGGTATATGAGCATCGAGTTGTCTTGGAGATGCTGCCCCGATGGCCAGAGTTGTAACGCCCTTTCGGGTCAGTGTCCAGCGGTGGAGCAGGGAGAGCGGATCGAAGGGCGCGCAGGCATCGACCAGTTTCTTTGGCGGGGCGAAAAGCATTCCGCCCTTTTCGGAAGGGGAAAGGATAAGCACTCCCATATCATTTTTATGCGCCAGCTCGATTGCAGGCGTGTTTCGCTGATAGGTATACGAATAGAGAAGGCTTACCGCGCTGAAACGGCCGGTAGATATGGCTCTGCAGATTACCTCGGGCGAACCATGGGATGAAAAGCCCATGAATCCGACTCGCTTGTCATCAATCGCCTTCTGAATGGCCCGGACAATTCCATTTCCGGAGAGGGCCTTTTTTAATTTTTCGTCGGTATTGATACCGTGAACATTCATGACATCGATATAATCGGTTCCCAGCTTCTGAAGCGCTTCGTCGATATACCGTGATGCTTCCTCAAAGGAGGCCTGGGCCGTTATTTTTGTGGAAAGATAAAAAGCGTCACGCCTGACTTCTTTCAGGCCAAGGCCGATCAGCTTTTCGCTGTTACCGTATCCTTTGGCGGTGTCGAGATGATTGATTCCCAGGTCTGCCGCTTTTTGCAGTGTAGCGATTGCATTGGCTTCTTTACTTTCCCGTTCCCGGGGCGATAACGATTCTCCTTTGAAGGGGATACGCATGGTACCCAAGGTGAGAGCCGAGATAGTAAGGTTTGTTTTTCCGTAGCGGTTATAAATCATTATTTCTTTTTAAGAAGCTCCTGTGCATGTTTCCGTGATATTTCCGAATCATCACCGAACATCCGGGCGATTTCATCCACTTTCTGGGCGCCCTCGAGGCGTTTGATCCGGGTACGGGTCCGTTTGTTTTCGATTTCTTTATAGACATGAAAATGATGATCGGCCACTGACGCTATCTGATGGAGATGAGAGATGCATATCACCTGATGGGTTCCACTCAGTTCTCTCAACGCGCGGGCCACCTCTTTGGCAAGTACTCCTCCGATACCGGCATCGATTTCATCGAATATGAGGGTAGAAACCCGGTCTTTTTCGGCCAGCACCGACTTGATTGCCAGCATGAGCCGGGAAATTTCTCCACCGGAGGCGATTTTAACGAGAGGAAGCGCCGGTTCGCCGGGATTGGTTTTAACCAGAAAGGAGATGTCTTCCAGCCCCAGCGGGGTCAGGGTAGAATGCCGTTTCAGCGCTGTTTGCCATTCGCCGTCTTTGAAGCCGAGTTTGTTCATCTGGGCCGATATTTTTTTATCGAACTCCCGGGCTGCTTTCTGGCGGGCACGATGAAGGTTGTTTCCCTTGTCAAAGGCCTTTTTATGAGCTTCATCTACCTGCTTTTCCAGGAGTTTCCTGTCGGCCTCGCAGTTTTCGAGGGAGTCGAGATCAGCTTTCAGCTGTTTTGCCCGTTCGAGCAGTTCTAATGATGAACAACCGTATTTCTTTTTAAGCCGTTGAATCCGGGCGATGCGATCGTTGATAAACTCGATCCGCGCCGGATCGGCCGCCGACTCGAAGGACTCCCCGTAGGATTCGCAGTAGGTTTCCAGTTCGGAAAATAGCGTCTGGGTGTTTTCAATATCGGCGATCCACTGGACAGCCGATTGGTCAAACCGTGACAGGTTCTCGAGTTTTTTTCTGATTGCGACAACCGCCTTGCTGAGAGCATTCGAACCCCCACCTGTCAATTCAAGGATATCGGCGGCAAGCTGCAGGCGTTCGGTCGATGAGGTGATTAGTTTCAGTTCGGCCTCCAGCTCAACTTCTTCATCGGCTTTAAGGTTAAGATTGCTTATTTCTTTGAACTGGTACTCGAGGATATCACGGCGCTCTTTGAGTGCTGTGGCTTTCCGGTCGTGTTTTTCCAGAGCCGACTGTACCGAAAAATACTCGGCATAGGCACTCTCGTATTCTTCTTTTGCAGGCGCAACTCCCGAAAGGGAATCGATAATTGCCGGCGCGGTTTCAGGAAGCAGAAGCGATTGATGCTCATGCTGGCTGTGGAAATCGATAAGAAGCTCGCCGACCTTGCCAAGCAGAGTCAGGGGAATGGGCACCTGGTTGAGATAGATCCGGTTTTTTCCGTGCCGGGTTATTTTGCGGCGGATGATCAATTCCTGATTGGATATTTCGATGGTGTTTTCTTCCAGCAACTCTCTGAGAGCGTCGCTGCTTTTCGGAAGATCGAAAACACCGCATATTTCGGCATCATCCGCGCCCGATCGCACCGATTCGGTTGATGCACGGTCACCGAGGAGCAGGCCGATCGCCCCGATAAGAATCGATTTTCCTGCGCCGGTCTCGCCGGTAAAAACAGAAAAACCGTCATCAAACTCTACGGCAAGATCCTCGATAAGGGCCAGATTTTTAACTCGGAGTTCTCGTATCACTGCTGTTGTCACTCCGGTTTTTGTAGTTGAGTCCCCAGTTTAATTTTATTCGTAATAAATCAAAATACGATCGTTCAGAAAGTTGCACAATGTTTGTTTCGCTTTTTCCCTTTGAAATGATGATTTCATCATTACCATCGAGTACCGTTGAATCGAGACCGTCGGCGCTGATCATTGCATCCTCCCGTGAACTTTTGACCATGATACGTATCGGTTTGTTTGACGGCAGGAGCATCGGGCGTTCGGTAAGAGAATGGGGACAGATCGGATTAAGAAGAAATGCATCGATATCAGGATCGACAATAGGACCACCTGCTGCAAGAGAATAGGCCGTGGACCCGCTCGGGGTTGCCACAATCAGACCATCACCTTGGAAATTGCCGATATAATCGGAACCATGCCAGGCCGCAAGTGAAATGAGTCGCGGGTTACTGTACCGGTTGAAGAATATATCGTTGAGGGCATGATATGTAGCTACTTCCTTATTGTTACGTATCAGTCGGGCTTCCAGATTCATTCGTTTGATAAGCGTGTAGTGGCCCTGTGAAATTCTTTTCAGACTGGTTTCCAGATTTTCGGGGCTCAGGTCGGTTAAAAAGCCCAGACCGCCCAGGTTAACCCCTATCACAGGTTTTTCGTGGAATTTCGACATATGGACGACCGAAAGAAATGTGCCGTCTCCTCCGATTGAAATCAATGCTTCACTTTTTTTTAATAAATCTTCGGGGGATCGCTCGATTTCCGCCCCATCAGGTGTCATCCCCTGCATCGAGGGGTGATAGTAGACATGAAGATGCAGCTCTTTTATCCATACGGCAATACGGGCAAGAAGCGATTGTATTTCGGGTGATTCTTTAAATGCAACGATACCAAACGATTTCACCGGTTTCATACTATTCCTTTGTGGTGTCATGTGTATGCATTGCAATGCCATACTACCTGAAGATACTGTTTTGAAGTCCTCAGATAAAAGTATAATGAGAACATCTACGTACGAAATTGACAAATCGACTGCAGCAATTCTTCAAACCCCGGCCAGCGGTTTTTTATTGCAGTATCTGCAATGGTCGTCGTGCCCATACATTTCAGCCCGGCAACGGCAAATGCAGCATTATGCCCTGCAAAAATTTCTGTCGGCAAATCAAATCCATCAAACTGATTTGCGCCGTCGATAACAATACCGTCGGGCATCTCACCGAACCGCGCACCAAGGAGGCGGATACATTCGTTGATCTGTTCGATGCCGTCGGGAATATCATATCGCATGTCTTCGAGTTCACGAAAAATCGACTGCCCGTCGGCAAAAGCGCCTAAAACGATCATCGCAGGCAATTGATCGTAATAATGACAAAGAGGGCGGCATACGATTTTTCTACTGATCAGTGAATAATTTTGAAACTGGATCATTCCCACCGGACCGAAAGAACTCAGGCCGGTTTCCTGTATACCCGGCCTGAAGCCCATTTTTCTTAGAAAATCCAGCAGGGGAAGTGCCCAGGGAACCAGCAATACATTGTTAATGATAAAGGGGCCGCGCTGAACTATCGATTTGGCCGCAAGCACAATGGCTGCAAATAATTCATCGCCCGAGAGGGTGACCTGAGCTTCCTCAACCGAAGAATGTGAAAAATCGACTGAGAGCGTTGACGTGACAGGATTTTCACTCTGTTTCTTTTTTTTGAGCATCTTGAGCCGCCGTTCAAGAGAACTTTTCCTGGCAGCAGGTTGATTGCTGGTAACAGCACATTCATAGCCGAATGCGGCGGTAAGCGGACGGATAATACTCGAAAACTGGAAATCGATCTCGGCCTCCACTTTTTTTCGTAATCCCAATCCGCAGCCGATATATGAATAAAGTTCGTCAAAAGTGATGTCTTCGATGCGTTCCCTGAAATTTTCTGTTTCAAAGAGAGAAATATAGGTAAAACTCTCCGACTGGTCTGCTTTTATGGTACATCCCCACTTAGTTGCCAGATTTGTCCAGTATTCGATCCGCTTTTCCGAAACCGCGGTTACTTTTACCGTTTTTCCCATGCCCAATGCAACGAAGAGTATGAAATCACGGTAGGGGAGATGGTATCCGGCAAAATCAAGCATCGACTCGCTATTTTCCTGAGGAGTGATGACAATCGTGTCTTTTGTTTGGTTCAACGAGCAATGGGATCCGATTCTTTTGTTCCACTCTGCAACAGCCGGGGTGTCGGGAAAAGGTGATATTGTCGTTTTCAGCTGTGAAGCCAGAGCGGCAACAGTTGACAGAATATATTGATTGAGACTTGGCGGCGTTTCAACGGCGCCCCGTATTTCACGGGCAGCCTTAATCTCCAGCATCTTCTTCTCCCTTGGTGAAAATGATTACAATAGTATTCGGATGTCGAGGGGTTTCATGTAAGCGGCCGCTGCAAAAGATAATGGACTTCACCCTTTTTTGTTGTCGGGATTATACAGTCGTGATAAAACTGCAGAACTGTTTTCGGCTCGACGGTATGCCGGATTTCATGGCGCATCCGCGCCTGAACACTGATTACTTTTTCCCGTACCCGGGTGATTATCGCTTTTTCAACTTCTTTTCGCGTGAGTGCTGCATATAAGCCGTCGTAATCTTTTGCCTCGATTAAAGGCTTGAGTGACGATGAATTGCTTCGATACTTACTTTCGGCAACATAGAAGGCGCCATAGTGTATTCTCCGGGAAACAGCCTGCACGGCAAACACATCATGCTCCACACTCGACCCATACTGCTCATCGTCACCATCACGACATATACCGGGTATCAAAGCCAGATAG
>WJLZ01000119.1 GCA_014728215.1 Chitinivibrionales bacterium | reverse complement strand
ATTAACCCCTCCTTAGAGCACTGTTTTGCCCGTCACTTTGTGGGGTTTAAGAAAACAACGATGCGTTTAACCAGGGTTTTAAGCGCTTTAGCAAATCATTGGTTCATTTCAAAAACAAATTATTCCCCGCAATAAAGCCTGTTAAACAAAACTCTCCCCTATGCGCCTCAGGCGTAGCTATAATCAAGCATTTTCCATAGAAGAGATACAAAGGGACGGCAGTTCCTTTCCAAATGCATTCATCCCCTTTCCTGATCATTTGGGTTGTAGCTTAGAGACATGCCGGCTCTACCACCCTCAGGAGGTTTTTCTCTTGTTTTTTTCTACAGACATAGCGGCTCTAAGAGCCTGTAAAATCCATCTCAACTGCCAATAAAAAAAACGCTCAATGCTTACCACTCAACCCACGCATGCCGGCATTACCGGCATGAATATAATAAGCATTTTCAACGTAGGATGTAAAGGGGATGGGATTCCCTTTCCAAATGCACTATGCTCTATATATCGAAGTGAAAAATATAACAGCATTGTAAAAATAAAATACGCTGATAACACTTTGATATAGCCGATATTCACTGATCAGAAGGATAATAATAACAGCAAAATATCAGCGTTAAAATCAGCCCCCTTGGCGTTACCGGCGTTCTCTAAATGGGAAATTTTGATTTTTAGCATAACTTCGGAATTTACTCGTTGTTGTGCGAAATAAACCGGAACGAATTAAATCATAGCCGGAGGTGGAGAAGAGGAATAAGAAAGCGTATTTTAACTATATTTAAGAATTTTGAAAACAGCCCCCAAGAGAGAAGAAAAACAAGAAAGTGAGCATTTTGAAGCTGTGGATTTTTAATGAACAGACACGGGAGTGGGAAAAGAGCTATCCCCTCCTTGAATCTCTTAAGGCCTGGGGCAAAAGGAATGGCAGGCTCATAGTAGCCATGCATTATTACCGCAAATTGTGTCTATCGGACTATTCAGAGTGCCCTAATTGGAAGGGTATCTATGATTCGTAGGCTCTTCAATGCTATCACATCGATTTACGCGCACATGCGTCCGGAGGCGCTTCTTATCTCCAGTTTCGGTACGGCAATAACTGTCGGAACACTCTTGTTATGGCTGCCGATTTGTCACCGTGGTTCCGTGGGGCTTCTGGAGGCATTCTTCACCGCCACATCCGCCGTGTGTGTCACCGGCCTAATCGTGGTTGATACCGGCACCGTTTTTTCACCATTAGGGCAAATCATCATCCTTGCTCTGATTCAGCTTGGCGGAATTGGTGTCATGACATTTGCCGCCTTGACTTTTCAGTTGCTCGGCAAACGTCTCTCGATTGCCGGACAGGCTGCCATGACGGAGTCCCTGGTCCATGACGAGCTGAAGAGAGGGTTCAGGCTCTATTTCACACGAATTCTTTATCTGCTGGGCTCAATAGAATTAATCGGCGCGGCAGTGCTTTTCATCGGGATGCTTTCGGAACATAGCGTCCTATTCGCTGCGTATTCGGCCATCTTTCATTCCATCTCGGCCTTCTGCAATGCCGGTTTTTCACTCTATTCCGATAGTCTGATCGGGTTTAACCACAATCCTCTGATTATTACAACCATAACCGCCTTGATTATTGTCGGCGGCATTGGTCACCCCGTGATATTTGACTTCATCAGAGTAGCACAATCCCGAAAGAATAATGGTAAATCATTCTGGAGCGTTCTTACCATTCACACACGAATAGTCCTGGTCATGACTCTTGTACTCCTTTCTGCCGGTGCAATTCTTCTGCTCCTGACTTCTTTGCCGGAAATCGGCTTCAATTTGTCCGCATCCATATTTCAGTCGGTAACTGCCCGCACTGCCGGTTTCAACACGGTTGAGATAGGCCTACTCCCGCAATCCACCCTTCTTGTACTCGTCATGCTCATGTTTATTGGCGGATCTCCGGGGTCCTGTGCGGGAGGTGTAAAAACGACTACCTTTGCATTGTGGATAACACAGCTTTCCGGCCGCTTGAAAGGGAGACTTGATGTAGTCATTCAAGACAGGCACATGCCGCAACCCCTTGTTCGTCGTTCGTTAACAATAATCAGCCTCGCGTTTCTTCTTAATGCCATCGGCATTTTCATTCTTTCGATGACGGAATCCGGGGCATCATTACGTGACATTCTTTTTGAGCAAGTTTCGGCCTTTGGCACAGTCGGTTTGTCAACAGGCCTTACTTCCAGGCTAAGTGCACTTGGAAGATTATGGATAATTGCAACAATGTTCATTGGCAGAATCGGCCCTCTTACGGCAGTAATATTGCTCTTAAGCAAAAGGCCCATTGATGTTAGATATCCCGAAGGAAAGGTGATGATCGGATGAGTAAAGAACGAAAACATATTTGTATCGTTGGACTTGGCTTTTTCGGCGCGGGTCTTGCCCGTTCCTTAGCTAAAAATGCTGATGTTCTGGCTATTGACAACGATATCGGACGCGTCAACGCGATTACAGATGATGTCCAGAGGGCGCTGTCTGTGGATGTCAAGGATTTTCAATCTCTCTCCGCAGTGGTGTCGAATAAGTTCGATGAGGCTATTGTAACCATTGGTGAGGAACTCGAATCGAGCATTCTTTGCGTATTGTATCTGAAACGTCTCGGCATACCTGTTATTCGAGCAAAAGAAAGCAGTCAGGAGCACGGTGAAATACTCAAGTCGATTGGCGCCACACACGTTTTCTCACCTGAACTGGAAACAGCCGAGCGCCTCTCGCTTCGCATTATCAAACCGAATCTCCTTGATTTTGTTCCTCTGGCTCATGATTATGTTGTTGTCGACTTTGCAGCACCAAAACAACTTATCAACAACAGCCTCGAAGCCCTTCACTTACGAAATGTTTATGGAGTCTTTGTAATGGCTATCAAGAAGGCCACCGATGCAGGCTTTGTGTTTCTTCCGGGACCGGATTACACAATCCAGCAGGACGACGTACTTGTTGTAATCGGAAAACAAGAGGGAATAGACAAGCTACAGAAAGAGACAGAATAGAAAGCAATCAAGAAAAGAGAGGTGGGGGCTGAACGGCAAAAAAGCAGAATATGGCTGACATTCAAGTCTGAGGATAATGAATGGAAAGCTCAGAAGGCCCTCTTGCATCGATTTATGCAGCTTTTTCCCCCTGAGATTGATTTGATTTCCCCTCCGGTACCCGATTCATGGCGCGTTCTGGTTACCGGCATAACGTCGATTCATGGATGGCCGATTTTTACACAGTTACAAAGGCTTCTTCCCGAGCATCGTCTTATGGGCATCCGTTCGCCCAAAATGAATATCCCCGATTACGAGAATGCTCATTCACTCTGTATCACCGATAAAGAAAATCTGGGGCATATCAAATCGGAGTTTCGGCCTACCCATGTCATTCATTGCGCGGGGGTATGCGATCTCGATGTTTGCGAGGAGCGACCGGCCTGGGCATCGATGCTCAATGTTGGCGGAGCCCGTGTTGTTGTAGAGGTATTCGGGGACATTCCGGTCTTTTTTATGAGCACCGATCTTGTTTTTTCCGGCGAAAATCCTCCCCACAATGGCTATGCCGAAGAGCATATACCCGATCCTATAAGTATGGCGGGCAAAACATTCAGGGAGGCTGAAAAGGTGATACAAAAATGCAGGGAGTGGTGTATTATCCGTCTGGGGTTGCCTTTGGGAGATTCGGTGACCGGTGATAAAGGAGCTGTCGACTGGATCGAGAGCAGATTTAAGAGAAACCTGCCGGTTACGCTTTTTCATGATGAATTCCGGAGCTGTATTTCCTGCGATGAGATCGGGAGAATGGCTGTTTGTGCGCTCACAAAAGAGCTACGGGGGATCTATCACTTTGGCGGCGCCGGAGCGTGGAGTCTCCATGATATCGGGCGCTATGTCATTGAAAAGGGCGGATACCCGGATACTCTGCTTACCGGCATTATGCGTCAGGAAGACATCGGTGGCCCGCCCCGGATTGGTGATGTCACCATGAAGTCATCGAAAATAGCCGGGGTATTGACGGGTTGATTACTCGTTGCCGACCAGAATCAAGCCGCCGATCTCGATTGTCTTTTTCTGCGGATGATTGGTGGTGATAATGAATTTACCCGGTGATGTTCGTGCCGGGCGGTCGGATACGTGCAGCTTCAGGGCATACTGCACCGCCCCTTCCTTATCCTGTTCCTTATATTTTTGCAGGGAGTGCTCTACCGGGTGTACGGATTTGGTGAGATAGGCGTTATATTTCACCGATTCAATTATCAGGTTTTCGGTGTCGGTGGTCAGACGGATTTTTTCCTTTATATCTGATGGACCAAACCTGATAAATTCTTCTGAAACCGATATCACCGGCTCGATTCTCGCTTTCATGGTAAGGCGGATAGTCTGCTGATTATCGGCATCGGTGAGCACGGTGGTCGTCTTTTTAACAAAGCCCATAAATTTAGAAACATCGACTTTGATCGAAATCTTTCCGCTTCCACCGGGAGCGATCTTTTTATCGACATGGAATTTTGTACACCCGCATCCCGGATGGACTTTAAGGACATACAAAGGTTCATCACCGGTATTTTTCAGGATAAAATCATGGGATATCGTATCAACCTGGCCTTCAAGAAAAGTACCGGCAAAATACTCGGTCTCTTCTACCTGAAGTCTTGGACCGGCATGAAGCGGAGATGCAACGAAAATAGCTGTGAACAATATTAGTATGTATCTAATCATAATTTTGCGGGCCCTTTGTAATGATTTCGTGAGAAGTGCCGAAAATGTTTATTTATTTTTGGCTTTCAATAAATAAAATAATAAAAAAGGCGATCTTAAACTATAGATATTTTTAGCTTAAGATCGCTTGTGTATTTGGTAGCGGGGAGAGGATTTCACGGCTCGCATCCGGCTCACCGCCCTCAAGGGGCTGCTCGGCAGCATTTGCTGCCTGCGCAGTGCTCTCCGGCCGTCCTGGCCTCCGAGTGAACCTCTGACCTTTGGGTTATGAGCCCAACGAGCTACCGGACTGCTCCACCCCGCAATAAAATCTTAATTTAAAGAACTTGGGCACTGGGCCCAACGAGCTATCCCGATTACGAATCGGGATTTTGCCCCGCATTAAATTTCAAATGATGTTATAATATACTATTGTGAGAAAAATAAATCAATTATGACCCTTTTTGTGGTGTGCTGCTGCCGGCTTTGACTTCGTGTAGAAGCCGTTGCATATCGGATAATGCTTCCTTTATAGGTCCAAGCTCCTTCATCTTCAGGGCTTCTTCACCCAGTTTCACCCAGTTTTCGACTTCGCCCTGGTAATGGATAATTTTGTCATTCATTTCCATGATTCGTGCAGCGAGGGCCTGGCCGATAGAGACTGCAGCGGATGGATTCTGTTCGAAATATCCGGTCATATTTTCGATCATCAGGAGTTTTGCCGGAGTCATCGCTTTGACCGTGGCGATCCGTCGCTGGGAGAGCAGTGATGCTATCTCCCCTACATACGAGCCTTTTAAACTGATTTCGGCTACTTTGACATTCTTAACCGAAACTTCGAGCGTACCGCTTAAAAGAACAAACAGTTCTTCGGCGAGTTTGCCCTCCTGTATTATAACGTCGCCCGGCTGGTATTCGACTATTTTCTTTTCTTCATTTTTCATACTGTTCCTTTGCGTCTCTGCGTAGGGGTATGGCCTGGAAGGTCATGCTGCGAATTTTGCTCTTTTCGAAAAAAATTAAATGGTACTATCCTGCCCGGAAGAAAACAACTCTTTTGGCGATTTGGGCTCCACCCGGATCGATTTATAATTGCTGATCTGTACTTCACCGGGAGGTGATTTTCGTGGTTTTCGCACATAACGGGTTTCGGTGAGATGGACTTCGGCATAGGATGTGTGCCTGGCCTTCGAAAACCAGACAGCCAGCATAGCTGCTTTACGTATGATATCATCGGGAGGATAGGGAGCATCTTTGGGACGGCGGATTACGACATGCGATCCCGCATGGGCGGCTACATGGAGCCACAGATCTCTGGGTTTTGCAAAACGTGTGGTAAGCTCATCATTTTGTGACGCATGTTTCCCGACATAGATATCCCAGGTTTCGGTATAAAAGTGGTGATAAGGTACATTTGCCCCTTCGTGTGCTTTGGATGAACCTTTTCGTGGAATCAGTCCTTGTGATTGCGCATGGGTTTTAATCTCCTCAAGAAAGGTTTCATCCCCGGTTTCCGGTTGCTCCATAAATTGGTCGATTTTATTCAGAAAATGGCGCAATTCTTCAATATCTTTTTCGGTTGCCTCAACATTTTTTTCGGTGATTTTGTGGCCGCGATGTGCTTTTTTCGATTTTTTATAGTATAATTCGGCATTGTTGCGAAGGCTCAGTTTCGGGTTGAGCGATATGGTTATCACTTCCTGTGTGTGCACATTACTCAGCGACATTTCTGATTTGCCTTTTATTTCGCCCTGAGACAGTGCTAAAAGAGAATCTCCTATCTGACGATAATACATCCAATTAGAATTTTCTCTCGCCTCCTCTTTCTGCTTTTCGAGTTTTCGTTCGGAACGCTTTACAGCACGATTATATATGCTTCGGAACCGTTTAATCTCTGCAATGACATTATCTTTTTGATTATTCATACCTGTGAGTTTCGGCAGGGCGGGGAAATTTTAACAAAAACTGCCTTGACTTTAAATCCTTCCGGTGGTACAATTAGAGTGTAATAAGTTTGAAAATAACTAACTCCCATTAACGCTGCCAAACGATAAAGAGAGGTTGGAAGGAAATGGTCAATTTCTTAGAAGTAAAGTGCCCTTCGTGCAGACAGAAATGTGAGATCTTCTTGACTTCAAATGCATCGCTTGTTATTCTTAATTGCCCATCTTGCCTTAAACCGATTATCTATCACAAGAAAAAATGTCTTCCCCTCACCAGCCAGCAGACAAATCAGATTGAGACTGCCAATCATGAATCGGCCATATACGAAATTCTTCAGAGAATCATTCAAAAGGGTAGTGGAAAAGGGTCGCATTACGCTCTCCCCCAGCCTCAACCTGAACCCGTAACCGCATCATGCTCTTCAGGTACCGCCGAAGCAGGCATTACCCGTGATGATATCACCAATTTGAAAATCGAGCTGGAAACCTGCACCGACGCGCAGGCGTTTATCAATAAAATGTAAGTCCTTCTGTTTCCATAAATGTCGGGCTAAGAGCACCGACAAACCACCGCAACCTTCCCTGATTGTATTTTAACGGTAAGCAATCACGGAAGGTTTTTTATTAATGATCCTCAAATATGAAACCTATAAATACAGCCCTGTTTTAGGCTGGTCGATATCCCGGTACGAAACATTCGACAAGTGTAAACGGATGTATTTTTATACCTATTACTCGAAATTCGTTCCCGATATCCCCCTCTATAAAATCAAACAGTTGAAAGCGTTGACTTCTTCCCCCCTCGAAATCGGAAACGTGGTCCATGATATTATCGAGGCTTTCCTGCGTCGTCTTCAAGCTGATGACAGTTCTATTGATGAAGGCCGTTTTTTTGAGTATGCAAAAAAGAAAGCAGAAGAATATTTTTCGACCAAAACCTTACTGGAAGTTTACTACGGCCATGGCCGGAAGGTTTCGGTTGCTGATGCACAGAAGAAAATCGAGCAGTGTCTTACAAACCTTCTTAAGAGCCCGATCTATAACTGGATATACATGAAAGCTTTGACAAACAAAAACAACTGGATGATTGAGCCGCCGGGATACGGAGAAACCCGTCTCAATGACCTCAAGGCATACTGCAAAATGGACTTTTTATTTCCTGTGGAAGACGACATCTATATTCTCGACTGGAAAACCGGACAAAAGGATGCCTACAAGCATTCAAATCAACTCATCGGCTATGCAGCGGCGGCGAGCAGCAATTTTCAACTGCAATGGAACAGAATATTCCCGAAAATCATCTACCTTTATCCCGAATTTTCCGAATTTGAGTTAAAACTGAGTGAGAGAGAATTGCACGCATTCTTTGAAACAGTACAGCAACAGACAAAGGAAATGCAGAGCTATTGCTGCAATGTGGAACAGAATATACCCCTTCCAATCGATAACTTTCCTCAATCTCCGTCGCCGTCAGTCTGTAAGTACTGCAATTTTCAGGAACTCTGCTTTCCCGAAAGAAAGCCCTCGGCGGAAAAGGCGGAAACAGCGAACACGTATCCCTCAAAAAGCAATTAAAAAAGCCCGGTAAAATATTTTTTACCGGGCTTTCAGATTATTTGCAGTAAAAGTAATCGCTTATGATTGTGTTTCTGCAGCTTCTTCTTTCATGGCATCAACCGATGATTCCTCAACAGGCTCGGTATCTTCAATGATTCTGCCCTGACGTTCGGCTTCACCCCGAAGCTCTTCGACACTGGTCATCGGCTCATCAAGATGCTGCACCATGAATTCAGCATCATCGGCAAGTTCACAATCGGGTGAATGTTCCAATACCCATTTGTAATTGATTTCAGCCATTTCGGGCTTGCTGAGATATTCATCGTAAATAAAGCCCACCATGAAAAAGGTATTGCATTTCTTCGTGCTGCCAGCATCGCCGAGCATGAGGTATTTACGGTAGTTTCTGATAGCTTTGTGATAGCGTTCTTTTTCGGTCTGGATCTTGGCATATTCGGCCAGGGCCTCATGCCCTTCTTCGGTAAACGGAAAGGACTTGACGAGGGTACTATACAGATTCTCGGCTTCGTCGGTTTTACCCGAATCGCGGGCTGTATTCGCCTTGGCGAGAAGCGTGTCGGGATCCTTGTCTTTCTCATCGTTGAAATCTTCCTGGAGGAAGCTGACGCCTGCTTTGCTTCTCATTTCGTAGATTTTTCCCTCAAGTTTCATTTCCACTTCTTTTTCATTATACCGCTCGAAGGCTTTTTTAAGGGCTTCCGTATCAGGAGGTGGATTGTAGGCGCCCCGGTCATCCCAGAATGCATACATACACATTGCGGTATCGAGGGTTACGGCCTCTTCGGCTTTTTCATAAAGCTTTTCTTCGATATATTTATCAGTAACATCATATTTTTCAACCCA
The DNA here is from genome assembly GCA_014728215.1 of Chitinivibrionales bacterium. NCBI lineage: Bacteria > Pseudomonadati > Fibrobacterota > Chitinivibrionia > Chitinivibrionales > Chitinivibrionales bacterium. Next base: position 62,733 of record WJLZ01000119.1, on the reverse strand, counting down.
ATCGAGAATCTGTTTCATTTCCTGCGTAGTTGAATAACCGATATCTTCGGCCCTCTTCGAAAAGAGTTCCCATTTGAGCAACCATTCTGCAAGATTTTTGATTTTGGCGGAATCTTCCCTGTAATGTTCCCGTTGTGCCTCAGGAATCCAGCCGAGAATTACTTCCATATCATCAGGAGTAATCTTTTTCCCCTTACCATACCATTCGCTCATAGATTCGGGGAATTCCTCCTTGTATATTTCTTTGTATGTTTTTTTCATGAAAAAAGTCGGGAGATCATTTTTGATCGAATAGATCCATTCTTTATGGGCTTTTACAGAATCGATTTGTGTTGAATCGTTTTCTGCGACAAATTTCTCATAATGCTCAGGTGAGGGAGGATTTTCTTTGACAAACATCTCTTCAACTATTTCCGGACGTACCTGCACAAGCGCTTTGGTATAAACAGAGTCGCGGGCAACAAGTGAGTCTTTTGATGTGCCGGTATCGCTTGTGTCCTCCATCTCCTCTTCAGTTTTTGCAACCTTAAGTGTGTCATATACTTTTACTGTATCTTTGAACCTGCTTTTGTGCTTATTGTAATACTCTTTGATCTTATCATTGGAAAACCCGAGATTTCGATCCAGAATATCTCTGAGATAAAGCTGAGCCGGGTAAAACTTCTTTTTCCATTTCAAGTCGTCTCCGTTGATCACTTCACGGTAAATTTCGCTTCCCCTTGCCTTTTCCCGATAGACGACTTCAGTCTCTACCATAAAAGTAATATTCGAACGGTTTCCGGGAAATATACCGGTCATTCGCATCGGATAATTCATTCGCATTTGCTGAAATGCATCGTAATCCTGTTGAGTGAAAACTTTTCTGCCGATTTTAACCAGTTCCTTTTCGGTTGAACCCTTTTTCTGGCAATTCAATCCGATTACAACCAGGCTAATAAGACACATCTGTAAAAACATCTTCATACAGCACCAACTCCACCGTTTAAATGAAACATAAATATATAAATGTGTGTAATTTTTATCTTGTTACAACTCGATAAAAAAGGAATAAAAAAGGATTAGGAAACAGCGTTATTTCAGCGCTTCAATTGCTTCATCAACATCATCATAAATTTCCAGGAGCGAAGATGCGCCGATAATCTCGATGATCTCGTAGACATTTTCATTGACATTGGCAATTTTGAAGCTTCCACCTTTTTCTTTTGAGGATTTGTTGAAATGTAAAAGTACACCCAGCCCTGTACTGTTCACATAGCGCAATTTTTTAAAATCGGCAACAATATTAACAAAGCCATCATCCATTAAATTGCATATTTTTTCAAGCACAAACTCAACATTGGTGGCATCAAGGTCGCCGACAAATTTGACTACTTTCGCTGTTTGCACGCCTTTTAGATCTTTATATTCAAGATCAATTTGAGACTCCATATCCTAATCCCCTCTTAATCGAGTAACATGGACTGTTGTTCCGTTTTCAGAAAAATCTATTGATAAATTATTTGACAGCATTTTAATAAGTGTAAGCCCCCGTCCCCGTTTGTCGTCAAGCTGAGGAACAGCAGTTTTCGAAATTGAGTTTGACAATTGTTTCAGTACTTCAACCTTAGCCGGATTACTGGTATTGATTACCTTGATTTCAACTTTTTCACGGTCGATCCCGAGAAACAGTTCTATATCACGATAGGCATCGGCATCACCATGTTCTACCGCATTATTACAGACTTCATCAACAATGGTCTCCAAACGAAAAGAATCGCGGCTGCTGTATCCTTTCTGTTTGGCAATCCTGCTGACCAGCTGACGGACCGGCGGGACAAAGTGAAGCTCGGGAGGGAAAGAAAGGGTGAGCGACTGAGAAATTCCTTCATGTTCCCATTTATAAGCATTTACCGCCGATCGTACGTTGGGGTAGGATTCGAATATTTTAAAGGCGCCCAACGACGACAGCTGGGTCCTGATATCAAGCGTTAACCCGGTAAAAACCAGATCTCCTTTGCTCTCAACAAGGCGCTTTTTGAATCCCATAAAGCGGCCAAGCGCGGCAGAAGAAAAAAGAGTTACCTGAGAAAGATCGGCAATGACATACCTCGGATACTTATGCAGGACTTCATCGAATACCTCATTGAGTTTCTCGACACTTGCTCCATCAAGTTCATTTATGACATGCAAAACAGTTGTGTTGGGAGTATCTTGAGTTTGCCATATCTCAATGCGCATTGATTCCATTGATTATGCTCTTTCTTTTCCTGAAAAGTTATTTTTCCTGGGGTGCAGGTTCTATATCGTCTTTTTTCCTTACCACCCGCACAGTGGTAAGATTATTCTCATCAATCTGAAAATCCATCTCCTCCGAAAGCATGCGAACAATTTCCAGACCCAGTTTATCTTTCTTACTGCGAGGTTCGAGCTGGACACTTTCACCCCGTTTTTCAACAGTTTTTCTTAAACGATCAATATCATCCTTCGAGCCGCCCGGATCTTTGATAATGAATTCGGTCCGGTTTGGATAGATATTGAATAAAAGTTCCACCATTGATTCGGATGACTTGCATCCGTATAAGACTGCATTATTACAAACTTCATCAACAATGATCTCGGACCTGTAAGCAAATTTCGGGTTAAAATTGCATGCCTGCAGCGTTTCCGCTACAAATTTTCTGATAGGAGGAATGTACTCACTATCGCCGGGAAACTGGAGTTTGATTTTATATTCATTTCTCTTGTTGCTTGAATTCACCAGTACTCAATCCTCCGTGAAAATGAAATAACACACATCAATTTATTCTTCCCCATGAAGAATGAAAGTTTCATCATTTGAAGTGATTACACCTTTTTTAACTAATCGCTCAACAAGCCGGGAGGTAATCGACATCAAGGTAGTGAATGTTGGCGGTCCTTCGGCGCCTTTGATTTTTGAAGTCAATTGAGCATCTTTCTCGGACGATGACCGCAGGGAATCGAGAATACACTCCATGACAAACATAATTTCACCATAGGTAAGATTTCCTTTGCGGTAACTCGAGAACTCCTGTATTGCGCCCAGGATCAGGTCGTTAAGCTTATTGAACTCATTCTGGTCGTCAAATACATTCTTGTATGAGCCAATCTCCGGCATATACTTCTCCTTATCGGTTGGCCAGGTGGCCGAAACAGATTAAATATATATTAGTTATAGGCTTAAATACTAAATTATTTATTTGTATCGAAATAACAATACACCCATATTCACCCGAATTAACCGGGTATATTTAATGAATTATAATTCTATAAAATGGGCGGCTGTTTTGCAATAGAAAAATCTATGATCTGTTTGGTCCTTTTGTTTTATTCCGGCGCATTCTGGTCTTGCGGTTCCTCAGAGGATACTTCACTGGGAGCTTCCGGCACCGACGGTTCCGACTGCTCCGTATCCTCTTCACCAAAACCGACCTCGGACCCTTCAACACTCGGAATATTAAAAACATCGGATATTGACGGTTCTTTATATTCTTCTACGCCCGTGAATTCTAATCTTGTCTGCTCAATTTTAGCCCGGGCAACAGCTTTTACCATCTGAGCCGATTTATTGGCTGCTTCAACCGAAAGTGTTTCAATAATTTTGCTCTGTTCGGCGGCAGAAATATGGAGTTTTTTCATTGAACCGAAATAAAACAGATCTTTCCCTATTGCAATTTCACATTCGATATCACCCGCAAAAGCCATATCCCGATCACGGAGACTGTACATGGTCAGCGATGCGGTAACCTTACCGATAATCCCGCTTCCAATTAAATTTCGCCTGTAGGGAGTAACGGTGTAATTTCTTATTTCTCCCCACACGACCAGTATGGTATCCATATAGTGGCGTTGTAATGAAAGAGCCAGCGTCTTGGATAAAACGGGTGTACCGCGGAAATCGAGCATACTCTTGAATTTCTCTGTTTGAGCCCGGTCAATGAGATTGGTGCCGTCAAAAGTGGCAAGATTTTCCCGCAGCATCTGTTCATAGCTTTTTTCAAAGGACGGTGCACCTCCTTCGAAAATCCCCAGAAAAAGAATATCCATGCTTTCGGCACTAAGGACAACAACCATCGAAAGCAACCATAATACCACTTTTTTCATTAAAAAAGCTCCTTCCGTATTTCATTGTTTGCACGATATATCCAGCTTAATACTTCTGCAACCGCAGCATATAATTCCGACGGAATTTCACGATCAACATCAATCTGGGCAAGAAGATCGACCAGATCATTGTCCCGCTGGATCGGTATTCCGTATTGCTGAGCAATTTGCTTGATTTTTTCTGCAAGATGTCCCCCGCCTTTTGCCACTACGCGCGGAGCTTGCTCCTGCTCGCTATCGTATCGAAGAGCAACTGCTCGATCACGGTTTTCGGAATTTAGCTTTTTCATACATCCATTTCCGAAATCTGCTTAAATTCGCATGTCAATCGCACTGTCGGATTTTGTCTGAGATACAGAATTCGAGAAAACGCTGTTCCCTCCACTCCCCTTTTTTAGGCCGGAAACATCAATTTTTGCAAAATTGAACCCCAGTTCCTGGAAAGCATCACTCAGAGAGCCCCGGTTTTTTTCGAACCACCGACGAGTTGTACTGTTCTCTATTTCTAATTTCAGATTGAATGATTTCCGGGGAAGATACTCTATACGTGCGGTAATTTCTCCCAGAAACGATGGCGCCACATTGATTACAACCGAATAATTCTGCTGCGAAACCTTTTTGCGCCCCTTGTTATGCTGTTTTACAATCATAACTCTGATATCAGTCCATTCCCCCTGAATTTTCATTGGCACGGCGAGCATCTGCTGCTCGCCCTCAGCAGTTGTAACCGGGCGGGCCAGCATTTGAAGGGACTCGAACCGGTTCAGCGCAGTTTCGACATTCTGACGAAACATTTCAAGAGGCAACTTCTCACCAGTATTCGAGCGTTCCGATTGTGCCGTTTCCAGGTGACGGCTTAATTCTCGCGTCAATGTCTCAAGATTTTTTGCCATATCCCTGAAAACAGCTTCACCATTACGCACCATCCCCTTCTCGATATTTTCGCGGGTAGAGATAAGATTTCTAATGAGCGTATCGAGCTGCTGTAAAACATTTTTAATGACATTTTCCAGATGAGGGCGAAGTGAAACATCTTCACCGGCGGCCGATTGTGTTGCCTGGGAAAGAAGATGGGTGAATTCTGATGTCTGAGGTGGCTTTTCCCCGGATGCGGCAAAAGACTTCTGCCCTTCACTTCCAGCCGAACCCGCTGCATTGTTTCGTAGAACACTTTCGGCCTGTTCACCGACTCTCTCGATAATTTTCCCCACCTGTTCCTGCAAAGAATCCGGAGAATTTTTGAGGTGCTCGGTAAAAGTAGTAAAGATAGATCGAATATCCTGAATCAACTGACCAAAAAGTTTGTCTATCTGTCCGGCTCTTGTTGTTTCCATGGGGGCAGAAAAAGCGCTGCTTTCACTTGGAGAATGATAATTGGAGTACTCCTGCGAAGATGAAATGCTGAGATTCTCGTTGGGAATACTGTTTTTATCGGGAAACAATTGTCCGCTGATATGATTCAAATGAGAGACATTTTCATGTTTGATTGCATTCGTATCCTGTTGCAACGATTGTACGAGTGAATCAAACTGCTCGTTAAAGCTTTGTGACAGCTTTTGTAATCCATCTATCTGCTGAGAAAAATAGTAGGCTAACTGACGGCTCCCATTTGAGAGAGCACCCTTGTCGAACTCGATTTCCGATTGTCTGGTGGTAGCCAACATCTCCTGAATCGCTTTCTCAATATCCCGTATCGTTGTATTGAATACTGCCGCAGTTTCAGATTGAAGCGTCTGGGTTTTCAGTGAAAGCTGCGAAAGCAATGTTTCCAGAACCTTTTCGATATGACCCAGTATTTCTTTGGTCTGGGCCGAATCTGCCGGCATCGATTGGTTTGGAGCAGATTGAATCCGGTTTTCAATTCGTTCGATCAACTCACGGATATCCCGGCTGATTCTGTTCATGATATCTTCGAGATTAATTTTGATATCATTGGCTGATTCTGTCAGTTGCCGGGGAATCGTTCGGTGTGCATTAAGAAGAACTGCTTCAATTTCGGCAAATGAGATTGATGCCGCCTGCGGTTGAGATGCAGGAAGTCTGGATGAGAATATCTGGAGAAGATTTTCCACCTTACGAACGAGCTTTTCGGCTTGATGGGTCATTTCCTGCGGAAGTCTTTCGGGCATGGAATCTATAATCTCGGAAACCCGGCCGGCAATTTCTTGAACCGGCGCGCTTTCCGGCTTAACCGGAGGTGAGGATGTATTGTCGGTATTCGTCGATTCGGGGGAGATTTGCCCGCCCTCTTCTGCACGAGACCCTGTTGTTAAAATCGCCTCTATTTTCCCGAGAATGTCATCAGCAACATGCTTAATCTTTCCGAGAAGGGCGGATAATAAGCTGTTTCGGTTTTCTTCAGCCTGCCGGATCATTGAATCTGTTTGAAAGGCGATCTCCCGGACAAGAGCTTCAACGACACGAATCGTGTCAGACTGATCAGCATTCTTTTGCACTGCAGCAATCTCACCTGAAACGGCCTGTTCAATGCTGTCTTGCGATCCGGAAGCATTTCCACTTACCAACGTATGTAAAACCTCAGCTTTCAGCTCCGGAAGACGATCCAGGAGCTCATTTGACACAGAACTCACCTTTGAAGAAAGCTCGTTAATAGCTCCGCTTATCCGGGACAGGACCATGCGAATTGCCGACAGTTCTTCAGAAACGGTCTCCCCTGTTTTGTCGGCCACACCGCTTGGATCGATTTCCCCACCGACACTCATCGTTTCTGCAATATTTCCGGCATGAAGAAGCTCACTTTTAAGAGAACCCCCAACACGTTCGCCTTCAGCAATATCGCTTTTTACCTGGGCCAGATCATGCTCGAGCATATATCCCAATTGCCGGATTAAAGCCTGAAAAAGCTCTTTTTTATTGCCCTCAGAAAGAATGCTTTCCGTGATGAACATCTGATCTTCATTATAATGTTTCATCTCTATACCGATAGTTTCTCCCAGTTCAGTGATCTGATTGAATGATACCGGAATTGTCGATGCATCCACTGAGGGAGTACTCAAGGGCAGCAAATCCAGATTGATTCGACTCTCCAATGCCGTCGTTATCCATTGGAGAAGGGAGTTATGGGCGCCGTGAATCGAGGGTGTTACCGGTGGCTGATCGGTTGTAGCGGCACGAACTAAAAATCGGTCGATTGCACGAAGCTCCTCAAAAGATAACGTGTCCAGGCTCTTTAAAAGCACCGAAATATCTTCGAGTGAAAGCTGTTTTAAGGCAACATTTTTTAATTCGGAGTTAATAAAATGAGCTAATTCCCCAGCAGCATCACGAGTACTCATCACAAAGGCCCTTGTTTCTTCATTACCGGAGGGCATAGTTCGGACAGCCACCCCCTTTTCGCCCGCCAGTGCTATAAGGGCAGATGGATCGATTTTCGCCCGCCCTTCTTTATAGGGAGGCCATGAAGCAAGGTCTCGAACGCGCTCAAAGAAATAGAACCCTTCTTTTAATTCTCCGCTTTTCAGAACAACAACCGGAGCTTTCGTCGCCTCTGTTTGCTCCACTTTCCCCCGGTTCTGAAGCTGTTCTTTGAGTAAGGAAAGAAGCTCTGATAATTCCCGATTTTTTTCGGTATTTTCAGGAGCGCTTTGAGAGGAGACTGTGGATAAAATCTGAGTAATGGAGCGGATTGTTTCCTGTGCCTTGAGATCTCTCCCGCTAAGAACCTGAGATACAGCTTTGACTATCTGCTCGATTTCTTTATACGTGGCACTGCTTGCTTTTCCCTGTACCTGTTCGGACAATGTGTCGATTTGTGCCCTCAGTTTTGCGGTAGCGGGATCTGTATCGAGCTTGAGCGAATCCGCCGACTGATTATTTCCTGGGCGGTGAAAAGAATCGCCGGATTCTTTTCGTTCAATTAAAATCTCATCACCGAAACGGGTAAGCTGTACATCTTCTCCTGCATCCAGAGAGCCATTGTTCACTTTTATGGTAACACTACTGGATGAAGTTTTTATCAGGAAAGTTGAATCGTCAATTTTTTGCAGCACTCGACCGCGCTCAGAAACGAGTCGTGGGGGGATTGCAGAGAGTATGGTAGCGGCAATATGGGATGCATTTGGGATCATTACACTACGCGTTTATAGAATCATTGTTAGTATGCCTGCTCGTCCTGAGTTAACTGCTTCCGTAGTCTTTTTTTGCCATTCGGAGAATGAGTGAAACCTGATCGATGCTGATATGGTGTTTCCGTGATATCTCCTGTACCCCCAGGCCTTTGGCGGCATCAGTGACAACCAGACTTTTCAGATTGCCGGAATCCGGATGCGACTCAGACGGTTGCGGTTGAGCCTTTTTTAGATTTGGAACCTTTTTGGGGGCAGGTTCCGGGTCATTTATCTGCCGGGTCTCGATACCAGGCGGAATCTGATTGTCAAATTTCTTGATTTGTGATATTTCGCTATTAATCCTCTGGCGCAAAGCATTGATTCGGGCATCGTCGGTATCGGTATGAGGACGGACTTTTTGTTTCGGCACCTGTTCGGGTGGTGGCGGAAAGCCCTGTGAACGCTGGGGAGCCGGTTTTGGATGCTCCGGAGGAGGTGGTGAGGGTACTGCTTTTTGAAATTGCCCTTTCTTTTCTTTAGCTCTTTTTTTCCGGGAACCTGAGTTTTTAAAAAGGCCTGCAATAAGGATCACGGCACAAAGGATAGCTACTCCACCGATTATTATAATTATCCAGTCAAACAGATCCCGGGGCATCAGGCTCTTGAGTATGTTTTCGGGCCCTTCGGCTTTACCCAGTTCTTCGGCTCGTTGCTCGTATACTGATGGATCCAGGGAAAAGAGACGTTTTTTCAAGGCATCGATAGAATCTCTTAGTCGAGCACTCTCTTTCTCGAGCTTATTGATATCGGCGCCGTCTCTCTTTCGCTTCTGTTTCTCCAACTGGATCGAATCAAGGCGCGATGTCAGCTTTTTTTTCTGCGAAATAAGATCATCCTGGGCAAAACATGTTCCTGTCGAAAAGAAAATAACGGCAGCAATAAACACGGCATGCATGATCGGCGAGAAACAGGGGGTGATGGGAAAGTATATTTTTCTCATAACATTACTATTATAACTCTTTAGGAAAAATATCATATACGACAATAAGGTTCCAATAAATTCTTAAAGAAAATATTAATCGCCGACATCCATAAAAGAAATAATTCATTGAATTGAATGATATTTTCCACTAAGTATTGAACTTAAATACACTTTATAGATATAATTATTCAGTATATATATCGACAAATATTCATGTTAGTTAATTATTTATAATAATCTATAAAATCCATCATACTATTGAAATTACTTATATTAATTTTATATTTTGCCTTCTGTACTAATTATGATATGAGGCGTAAATAAAAGCAATGGCAGAGTTTGTTCTCTTATTCGATGATCAACATCTGAAAACATACGATATTCAGGAACCGGTCATTACCATCGGCCGTTTGCCCGAAAATACGATATCTATCGTAAATATGGGTGTTTCCCGACGGCACGCCCGTATCGAAAAAGATCCATCAGGCGGTTACCAGATTATCGATCTCAATTCTCTGAACGGCACCTTTGTAAATAACAGAAAAATCAACAAAGGCGCCCTTGGAGTTGGTGATAAAATAACAATAGGAAAATATACAATTATTTTTAAAAATATGGTGCCTGTTGCAAATGACAATTCTTCTGCCGATAGCAGGGAAGAAACCGATTTTGCCCTTGAACCGACAATGGAATCAGCTTCGAGACAAGCTTCCCCGCATACCATACAGAGAGAGTCTCCCCTGCCCTCCGGGGAACAGGTTGCAGGAAAGAGCGACGAAAAACAGGAAGTGCTCGAACAGGATCCAGTCGAGACAGGGCCTGTACCAAATTGTCCGGTACTTATCGAAACCAACAAGCATGTTGTATATCGTATCGATAAAGAACATTTTACATTGGGCAATTCTGAAAATGATGATATTTTTGTCGACGGTCTGTTTATCGAAGAAGCCATTGTTGAGATTGAAAAAAAGGATGACGGGGTCTGGTTGACGAATAAAAAATTGCTTGGAAAAACAAAAATCAACGGCAAAAAAGTAAAAAACCATCTTCTTCAGCATAAAGATCGAATTGAAATTGGTTCCAGTACCTTTCGATTCATGGAAAACGAATAATTAATGCGCCTTGCAATAATATCAGACATCCACGCAAATCTGGAAGCCCTCGAAGCTGTTTTTGAGGATATCGAGTACCAGAATATCGACGAAACGATCTGTCTGGGCGATATAGTCGGCTATGCCGCAGACCCCAACCGGTGTATCGAATTGATAAAAGCTTGTTGTCCCCTCACCTTACTTGGCAATCACGATGCTGCGGGGATCTGCATGCTTTCAACAGTAAATTTCAATGTTCATGCCAGACTGGCAATCGAATGGACATCCGAAAATCTTTCCAACGAATCGAAATCCTTTCTCCATGTCCTTCCATTGAAGAAAGTCAGGTATTCCCAATCCTTTGTTCATTCCACTCCTTATGAACCGAACATGTGGCACTACATTACGTCACTCGAAGAAGCCGCGTATAATTTTCGTTTTTTCGACACCGACTTCTGTTTTATCGGTCATACCCATATACCGCTGATCATTGTGGTCAATAACCGGAATGAGCTGTATGTCCATCAGGATACAAGCATTAATCTTCAGGAAATTCCAAATGCCCGCCTTTTAATCAACATTGGAAGTATCGGGCAACCCCGCGACCATGATCCCCGGTCCTGTTATGGTATTCTCGATACCGAAGAGGGCTTTTTCACTTTCCGGCGGGTTGAATACGATATCAAGCGCTGCCAGGACAAAATGAAAAAAATTAAAATGCCCGAATTTCTTATCACTCGCCTGGAAAAAGGTCAATAAGTGTGATACAACAGGCGATCCGCTACCGGCTGCAATAGAGCCCCCGCCAATTACCTTGCAGCAGTCTCAGTCACCATTCCCAGTTTTGCATGCATGCGCTCCACCTGCAAACTGAACGCCTCGATACGGGCCTCGACTATTTGTGGAAAAGGATTGCCGTCGGATTCAACCGAGAGGAACGGAAGTTCCATAACAGAGTGGTAGGTTTTTGAATGATGGCCGTTTCCCATGGCGTTATCGAGCCGTTGCTTGGTTACCAAAGTCGATTCTGCGGATAAAATCGATTCAATCACCCGTGTCGGCATACAGGCAAAGGGCCCCACTGAAACCGTTCCCTGAACCGTATGGAGCATATCTTTGAAAAAGGCGCCGGCAACAATAATCGATTCGCCGGTAAAACGAAGGTCAAAAAACTGTTCTCCGTATTTCAGAATCTTTTTCATCTCCACAGGCTCGTACTCATAGAGCATAGATTTGGCGAGAATCTTTTTTATCTTCTTTTCGTAACCTCTTTGCAGAAAACGCTTTGCATAAAATTCGATATTGCTTTTTAAGTCAAATTCCGGATCATAAACATTATATTTCACCATATAATCGATATAACGGAGCCATTCGAAAATATGGGCCCGTTTCACGATAATCTCACGTTTTTCTAATCGGTCGATAAGATCTCTGCAGGCGAAATAATCTCTCCGCACAAATATTTCACCCATCATGGCAACTTTCTTTGCCTGGCTTAATGGATATTTGAGAGGGACACCGGCAAGACGGCCGGCGCTCTTTTTAAGCACCGCATACAGATTTCCGGCGCCATTTTTTTCGAATTCATCACAAATGCTTTTCCACTCGGCATCAAATATCTCAAGTCCGCGTTTCTTATCCAGAGCCAGAACAGCGAGTGCATTCTTGATATCTTCCATAACATCGGAAACAATAATACCTTTCAGCACATTCAATGCACTTTTAATCGGCAATCCGGCATAACTGTTTTCGGTAGTCAGCGAGAGCAGAGCGACATTGCGCATCCGGTGTTTTTCGATCAGCAGTTTTAAAAAGACACTATACTGAGTAAATCGACAGTTCCCCCCGGTCGTGGGCATGAAATAAATCAGAAGTTCGTCTTTCTTTGTCCGGTTTTTAAGATAATTGAGCAGGCCTCCTGCGGTCAGCTGCAGGGGCAAACACTCTTTGCAGGAGCTGTGCGCACGTCCGAGCTTGAGAACATCAAAACTATACACGGGAAGAGCGGTTGTTTTTATGCCGGCTCCTCTGAATGCCGCGGCGAGTAATTCGGTGGTAAGCGCACCCATTGATGGCAATACCAGATGAACCCGCCTATCATAGATACTCACCCGTTCCCCTTCGGAAGTTACATACCAGGGTTGATTATTTTCCTGTTGTACCACCGCGGGTTTAAATGCCTTTTTGGCCGTTTCAATTTCTCCGAGATGGCGGTAACGGTCGACAATATCCAAAAAGGCTTCAATTCGTGTATCCACTCCGGCATCGGCAGTATGACTGTCCAGTTCGAGGGTCAGTGAAGGTTTTCTTCCCATTATCTCTCGGAAATAACTGAGCAGAAAAGAGTCGGGACCACAACTGAAATTGGTAATAAAAGCGCCGAACAGCCTGGGATGCTTTTTTACATACTCGGTAGCCTTCCAGAGGTTCTGCCCCATTGCCCAGCACATGTTTTCATCACAGTACTCTTTTTCGAAGGGGAGAAAATCCCATGGAATAATATGAATGCCCCGGGAGGCAAATTTCGTCGGAATCGCAAGATTGGCTTCACGGGCAAAGGCATTATAGGGTCTGCCAAAGAGCACGATGGCAATTTCATCATCTTTTTTATCCAGTTGTTCGAGTAACGCTGCCCCGGCCTCTTTTGTCTGCCTGGCAACCTTTTGCTGCTGAGCAACCGCATACCTGAATGCATCAATCCCCTCTTTAGCCGAATGGCCGAGAAACCGGGCGAGATTTCCAAAAACATGCTCTTCACTTTCATACCCCTTGGAAAAATTCAGAACCGGCGTCAGCAATTTTGCCGAAAAAGGAATATCCTTGAAAGCGGTTTTCAACCAGTATGCTTCACTCTGAAGAAGAACGCAGGTGCACTGATGTTCCTTTTTATAACTAACGCTGTTATCCACATACAGCTCGAGAATTCGGGGAATAAAGATATAATCGAGATCCTTTTTAATAAGGTTGGAAAAACATCCATGAGCAATCTCGCCGGGATAACAGAATGACGAGCGTTTCAGTTTGATACCGTCAGGATCAACATCATCCGAAACAACAATTTCATATCCGAGCCTGGTAAAAAAGGATGAAAACATGGGAAAGAAAGAATTGGTCAGGTAACTTCTGCTGATCCCCACTTTTTTTCCTGTAGAATTATTTTCCGGACTTGTGGGGTGGTCGAAAATCAAGGCCTGACGCTTTTTGATATGGTCATATTCGGATGCATCGTATTTGATATGATGAACAAGGTTGTAGTAACGATTACAGGCCCCGCCAAAAGGAAATTTCTTACCGTTGATAATCATCATGCTGATCTCACAGCCCCGATCACATTTTTCTTTTCCACCTTTACAGACAAAGGTTTTGCCGTATTCGATTTCCCGTGCAGCAAGCTCTTGCAGATCGAAATGCTGTTTCTGTGCCAGGCCGCTTTCCAGCCTGTTTTTAAGTTCCAGGGCAACGCCGAAAGCACCGATTAACCCGGGATTCGGTGGGACAATAATTTTCCGGCCAATAAGGTTCGCCATCGCAAGCGGGACAGCACGGTTGTAACAGACTCCTCCCTGCATGAATATTTTTTCTCCTGTACGTCGCTGACCTTTAACTCTGTTGACATAATTCATGCATATCGAATATACCAGGCCGGCGACAATATCATCTTTTTCGATTCCTTCGTGGGTTGCAGTTTTTATATCGGAGCTGATAAATGCCGCACATTGATCGTTGAAATTTGGTGGAGCTTTGCCGGTAACCGCAACGTTGGCAATTTCACGGTAATCGATTCCGAGGCTTTCTCGGGCCGATTCTTCAAGGAATGATCCTGTCCCCGCAGAACAGGCTTCGTTCATGGCATAATCGGAGGGGACCGCATTGGTCAAAAAGGTATATTTGGCATCCTGCCCCCCTATTTCAAAAATCGTATCGACTTCACTGTCAAAATAGGCCGCTCCGGTTGCATGGGCAATAATTTCATTGATAATCGCATCGGTGGAGGCGTGGAGTCCCGCAATCTGCCTTCCTGAACCGGTCACCGATAATCCGACGAGTGAAATATTTGCCGAAATCTGACGGGCCAGAGATTCGTAGCATTGACGGGATGCCTGGACCGGATTGCCGTTGGTGCGGAGATAATCTGAAGCCAGCATGGCGTTATCGGTTATCCGCAGCAATACCGCCTTTGTTGTTGTCGATCCGACATCGAGACCGACAATACATTCATCTCCATCCCGGGCAGTTCCCTCCGGAACATCCTTGAATTCGACCAGCCGTTCGCCTTCAGAAATTGGCGGCAGAAAAGAGAATGAGGTTTTTTCTTCTTTAAAGACATTATCCGGATCGATTTCTGTTTTAGATTTGTTTTGCATGGCATACCAGGCCGCACCCAGGGCTTCGAATACCCCAGCTTCATTGGGAACCGAAAGAGAGTCGACTCGATCTCTGAGATAATTCATTACCACCGAGTTGTGGGTGACACCGCCGATAACAAGCACTCTTTTCTCGGGAAGCTTTTCCAGAAGATCCATGATCTTTTCGCTCATCATACGGCATAATCCGGCGGTTACTCTTCCAATCGGTACACCTTTATTGAGCGCATGGGTACAGTCGCTTTTGCAGAACACCGAACAACGCCCCGATACCCTGTACTCTTCCGAATCCCGGGCCAGCTCAACAGCCTTATCAGGACCGATATTCATTCGTCGGATCTGCTGCAGAAAAAACTCTCCTGTGCCGGATGCACACTTATTGCCGGTTTCAACGGTGGCGATATTTCCTTCTTTATCGAGGATATAAATGACAAAATTCTCGGCGCCTAAACTTGCAACTGCAGTATAGGGCTCCTGTTTTCCGGTGGAAAGAGTTAAAAACTGAAGACCATACTCGACCGCTTCAGGTTCGGTAATCGATGAAACATCGACAATATCTCTGAACTTTCTTCCGGTGATTGAAACGTAATCATAGCGGGATATATCCATCTCTTTCAGGAGATCGCTGAAAGCCTGACGGGGATTGCTTTCGTGCCCCTTGACCCAGGTATTACCCATACATGGCTTTTCATTTTCTTCAATTAGCTCAACTGCCTTAATATTTGATGCACCTAAACAAATTCCTAAAGATTTCGCTTTTTTCATGAGGTCTCAATCGTTTTGGGTGGATAATTTGAATAAATATGCCTCTTCAGCCATAGAAAGGTAATAATATAAAAGATTGAGAATATAAAGTTTGCGATGATAGGTTTTTTTAGTGAAATTTATGCATATTGCCGAAAACCGGGGGCACTAACTTGTATCTTCTTTAGCAAAGATTCAAGTTCATATAATTCCGTTCTGCAATACCGGAAAGCAGAAAAATAATCATTTCCGGATACCGTATATAGAGTGAAAGATTACCTGCTTTTTATGCTCAGATAAGCCTGATCGTCAACAAAATTTTGAACAAAAGCATTCTACGAGCTATTTTATTTCGATTATTTGAATTAATACAGGGAATTGAATCATGAATGAAATTATCAAAACCGAGCAGTTATCGGAATTTGTTTACCGGTTCCGAATTACTGCTCCGCGAATTGCAAAAAAACGCAAAGCGGGTCAATTTATAATCCTTCGCCCGGAAGAAGACAGCGAACGGATTCCCCTCACGATTGCCGATGCCTATCCTTCCGAAGGATGGATTGAGATCATTTTTCAGATTGTTGGACGGACCACTCAGCAGCTTTCTGCGATGAATGAGGGTGATACGATTCTTGACCTTGCCGGCCCTCTCGGTCAGCCAACTCATATCACCAATTTCGGCAAATGCCTCTGTATCGGTGGCGGTGTTGGTATTGCACCTCTCTATCCGATAGTCAGCGCTCTCAAAGATGCCGGGAACTCAATCACTACAATTATCGGTGCCCGAAATAAGAGCCTGCTTATCCTCGAAGAAGAAATGAATGCCAGGTCTGATCGTTTTTTTATCACGACCGATGATGGTTCCAAAGGAACAAAAGGGTTTGTATCCACTGTTTTTGAAAAGCTGTTGTCTGAAGGTGAAAAATTTGATTATGCAATTGTTATCGGGCCGGTTATCATGATGAAAGTTACTACTCAATTGATAAAAAATGCCGGAATTCCCTGTATGGCATCGCTCAACCCTATTATGGTCGACGGTACCGGTATGTGCGGAGGCTGCCGGGTAACGATAAACGGAGAAACGAAATTTGCCTGCGTTGATGGTCCCGAATTTGATGCAGCCGGGGTAGACTGGGATGAGCTTATCAAACGCCTGACAAGCTATTCCGTCTTTGAGAAAGATGCAACAGAAAAACACCAATGCAGATTACGAGGCATGGCATGAGCAAACAAGAGAGAAAGCGCCGGACTGTACCGGTACCGATGAATGAGCAGCCTTCGCAGGAACGAGTGCGGAATTTCAAAGAAGTACCCTTTGGCTACACCGAAGAGCAGGCCGTTGAAGAAGCCTCTCAGTGCCTTCAATGTAAGAAGCCCCTTTGTGTGCAAGGGTGCCCGGTTAATGTAAAAATCCCTGAATTCATAAAAGCGATTGCCGACAGAGAATTTGACAAAGCGGCCCATATTCTGAAAGAAACGAATTCACTTCCGGCAGTCTGTGGAAGAGTGTGTCCTCAGGAAGATCAGTGTGAACAGAAATGCATTCTGGCCAAGAAATTCACTCCCATAGCGATTGGTAATCTCGAGCGTTTTGCTGCCGACTGGGAGCGGGACCATGGAAAGATGTCGACACCCGAATGCAAAGCCTCAAGGGGCAAAAAAGTCGCCGTTGTCGGCTCCGGCCCGGCCGGCCTTACCGCTGCAGGCGAACTTGTTAAGGAAGGTTTTGATGTTACCATTTTCGAAGCGCTTCATGAAGCTGGCGGCGTTTTGATGTACGGCATACCCGAATTCAGGCTGCCAAAGGAGATTGTTCAGCAGGAAATATCAATGCTCGAAAAGGCCGGGGTGAAAATACAAAAGAATTTTATTGTGGGTAAAACCGCCACTATCGATGAGTTGTTCAATGAAGACGGTTTTGATGCTGTCTTTGTAGGATCCGGAGCAGGTCTCCCCTCTTTCATGCGTATTAAAGGTGAAAACGGTATCGGAGTATATTCTGCAAACGAATATTTAACCAGAAGCAACCTCATGAAGGCGTACAAGCCCGAGTCCCAGACACCGATCATCCGGGGTAAACGTGTTGTGACTGTCGGCGGAGGAAATGTTGCCATGGATTCCGCCAGAACCGCACTCCGCCTTGGCGCCGATGAATCTATCATTGTTTATCGCCGTAGTGAAGCCGAAATGCCCGCCCGGGCAGCAGAAATTCACCATGCCGAAGAAGAAGGTATCCAGTTTAATCTTCTCTGCAACCCTGTCGAAATTATTCAGGATGAAAAAGGGTTTGTTGAAGGAATCCGTTGTATCCGAATGAAACTGGGTGAACCCGACAGTTCCGGACGGAGACGGCCGGTTCCGATTGAAGGTAGTGAGTTTGTAATCGATTGTGATGTTGTTATAATTGCCATCGGCAATAAACCGAACCCGCTGATTCCCCGTACAAGCCCTGATATCGAAGTCTCCAAATGGGGTACGATCGAAGCAGATGAAGAAGACGGCCGGACATCAAAAAAACATGTATATGCCGGCGGCGATATCGTTACCGGAGCTGCGACAGTTATTCTGGCTATGGGCGCCGGAAAAAGAGCTGCACAAAGTATTATTAAAGATCTGCTCGAGAACTGATCGGTCCGCCTCTTCCATTATACCGGATAAAAACATTTTCCGGCAGACGCGCTGCGCTTTTTATGGTATAATATATAATGAATATTACTTCCCGATTTTCCTTGCCTGGTTATTGAACATTATTTTAACCAAAGAGGCTTTTATGGATGGCTTTACTTCCGAAAAACTGCTGCAAAATGGAATAAGCGAAGAGCGCATTAATGAAAAGAATCTTTCCGAAATCGATTTGTCGCACCGAATACTCTCAGGAATCGACCTTCGTGGCTTCACAATAACAAAAGTCAATCTCGAACATGCCGATCTTACTGCAGCCGACCTCCGCTTTCTTCAATTCGGAACAGCCAATTGTGTGGGAGCTTCCTTTATTGGCGCCGATCTTCGGGGAGCGAATCTCAGTTTCGGCTATTTCAATAACTCGGATTTCCGGGGTGCAGACCTTCGGGGAGCAATCCTGGTCGATTCTCTTTGCAGCGAATCCAACTTCTCCGGTGCAGATCTCAGGGGAGCAACCCTGGGAACCGGCCATTATGACTCAGATTTCAGGGGAGCGGATCTCAGGGGAGCCGTATTGCCCCCCGATTATGATTTCGAACAGATAAACTGCGATATGCGAGGTGCGCTTCTCACCGTTCCCAAAGATGAAATGGCAAAAAACATGCGCAAACTCGAACGGATACAACTCAGTGATCAGCTTCCGGTAATTAACAAAGAAACTCAGCAGCATATGGGCTCCCTGATCGATATTAATGCCCACGGCTTGAAAATTATGAGCCAGTTTGAGACCAATCTCGGTTCGGTATACAAAATCAATATAATCCTCCCCGGTGAATGTATATATGGTGAGACTCTCGAACTGAATATCAAAAGTATCTGGTGCAATCCCGACCATGATTCTTCAAATTTTTTTACCGGATTTGAAATACAAAATCCAACAAAAACAGTAACCGATATAATCGATAAGCTCATTAAAAATTACCGCTCCCGTCGAATTGAAATAACAGATTGATTCCAAAAAATTCACTTTTAGACTATATTATCTGAGAACAAACCAATTGTACTACTGCTGATACAAGGAGTTTTAATATGGGTTTAGGTCCACAGGAACTGATAATAATTCTGATTATTCTTATGCTGCTTTTTGGTGCAAAAAAAATACCCGATCTCGCGAAAGGACTTGGCAAGGGTATTAAGGAGTTCAAGAAAGCCCAGGATGATGTTCAGAAACAGATTGAAGATACCGATAAGGACGATAATTCCAAAGCATCATAAGGGAGAGTCAACAGCTACCGCAAGTACAGGACATGGCGTTTCTCTGAGCACATGTTCGGTAATGCTCCCCATGATTTTCTGCGTAAACGTATCTCTTCCGTTGGTCGTCATTACAATAAGGTCCGGATTTTGTTCATGGGCTTTTTTAATAATTGTATCGACGAGTTTATCCCCCTTCGGAACAAAAAGCACTTCGTTCCATATGAGATTTTCCAAGACAAGGGATGATAAAACCGGAAAACTTTCTCCAACATGAAATCCGGTTACTTCGGCCGAATGGAGACTGGAAGAATGGAGAATATTTTTGGTCAGTTTGATTGCAGGTTCTGCGCAGGGGTGTTCGGTGATGGGTATCAGAATTTTTTTCAGGCCGATTTTACCCGAGAGGCTGTCGACAAAAGGGCGGGTTTTTCCGGGCACGTAGAGCGTTGTCTGGCGATATGATTGTGCCAGATGCTCGGCGACATACTGTCCGAAAAGACCAGAAAATCCGCTTCGGGTATCGGTTCCGATTACAAGAAGATCATGGTTGCGTCGCTCCAGCCGTTTTCCTATGGCTTTTTCGGAATGGCCCTTTTTAAGAATTTTTTTGACATTAATCCCCATCTTACCAACGTCACTTCTGTTTGATCCGGCCGGAAGCATACGCCACTGTTCAAAAGTTCGCCTCACGCCAAGGTCACCATGATGACAATCTCTGCGGACATCGATAATTTCCAATTCGCCTTTCATGATTGAAGCCAGACTGAGTGCATGAATAAAGGGACCTATTGAGTCGGCCTGCTCATGGATTGCGAGGAGAATCGAAAAGGGTTTCACGTTGTTTTGCGGGAGCATTACGATGATAATTTTTTAATAATGAATAAATAAAATTATTTATGCAACACCACGAAGGCAAGCCGAACAGAATAATTTTGTACCGATTCCTCTTTAAAAAAAGATTTTTCCATACTATTTAATATGCCTCTTAAGTTTTTCCGCTCTGATATTATCAATCCGTCTCAGTGTTTTGTAGTATGCCATCGCTTTATTCTTATCTCCGCCCTTCAAATATGCCATCCCGAGATTATATAAAACATCAGGATCATTGCTGTTGATTTCCCGGGCTTTCTTAAGATACCCTTTAGCCTTATAGTATTCTTCCTGATTGATACAGACTTCACCAAGGTTTTTCAGTATAGTGAAATTTCCGGGATTCGCCTTATTAGCCTGTGATAGTATTTCGAGTTCCTTCTCATTCATCCCCTGTCTGTTATAGGCTTGTGCAAGATTGAGATAGGCATCGATATTTTCGGGATTGATATTAATTGCCTGCTTGAATGAATTGACCGCCCAGTCGAACTGGTTTCTTTTCATGTAGACTGTTCCCAGTACAACATGAGCATAGTCGAAATCGGGTTTGATACTTATCGCCTTTTTGCATGGTTTGACCGCTTCATCCAGCGATCCCGTTTCGTTGTATATCCATGCCATAAGCGTATAGGCTGCAGGAAATTCATCATCAATTTTCAAGGCCTCGCGCAGAGTAATCATGGCATCGTTATATAACCCAAGCTCAGTAAAATTTAGCGCCAGATTGTAGTAAGCTCTCGTATCTTTGGGACTTATTCGGATAATTGCCTCAAGAGCTTCGCCGGCCTCCTGGAGTGCTCCGAGTTTTTTATAGCAGTAAGCCAGTTGGGTATAGGCTATTACATAACCGGGATATTTCTTTACTGCTGCTATAAGATGCTTCAGTGCATCTTCATATTTTCCGGTCTGGATAAAGGGAAGTGCTCCGGCATAGAGCTCTTCTGCAACGGCTTTCCTGTTTTCAAGACGGGATGATTGCCACTGGGCTAAGGTGATTCCTTTTGTTTTTTCCATTTTTATTATTCTGCTGCCGGGAAGGGCATGGACATGGTTTTGGCCATCGATATTATGAAGCACTGCAACACCAACTACTTCCCCGTTCATATCCACCACCGGACTTCCGGTCGCGCCCTGAGATACGGGGGCGGAAATTTTTATCAGGTTGCCGAAATTGGGGATTGAAATAATTGAAGAGACCTCGCCATCGGAAACAAGCGTTGCACTCACCATTACCATGATCTGTTCACCAACCGAAGGCAACGTTTTTTTAATATCAAGGGGATGAATTATATCCTTGGGAATCGGTACTGATATCCAGATCAAATCCCCTTCCTTATCTTCACAAACAATCGTATCAACCGGATACACCTTGCCGTCGGTAGTAACCGCTTCAATGAAAAATGCCTTATCAAAAAGATGGCGACTGGTTATGGCATCACCGGTATTTGAAATAAAAAACGCATTACCCTGCATCATCACTTTTCTGTTACGATCAAGAATTCGTAACGTAATAATTGACAATTTATTAGAGGTCGTTTTTTGTTGAATGTCTTCAAAGGGCTCATAGCAAAAGGCAATACCGCAGAAACCAACAATCATGCAGCATATCCTTACCAGGCCAACCAATGGAGCTTTGTTTGTATTACCGGCAACGGTTATCGGATACTCCAAAGACATAACTCCTTGTTGTGTAACGCTTTTGGTGCTTGAAAAGATTTTTTGCAAGAACCTGTCTCATACATACATCTGTTGGCCGAAGACCGGTCGGCTCTGTAGCCGGTCGACGCCGGCTGGGTGTTATGAGACAAGTCCATAAATATTTTCATGCATTCATTTTCAACAATCATTATATTAATACCCTTAGCGACCTGCCATTGGCGATTCTTAGAAACAGAGTAAATAATTATCGTCTGATATATTCAGATTATACTATTACAGTACTCTATCCTGCAATTACGTTAAAAATAGATAAAGGAGCATACTATTTCTCTTCCAACGATTGTCCATTGCCTGCATTTTTCATTCATTGTTTTATTGATAGTCACAAGCTTCGTATTTCGCGGCATCGCTCAGATTACCTATCCCGATGACATCCGCTGGCTTGATATGAAAAAGGATTTTAATGCAAAGGGAGACGGCATTACGGATGATACCGAGCCTATCCGTCGGGCATTTGCCAAATCACCGCAGGATTACGGGCGTCCAAAACTTATTTACTTCCCCGCCGGCACATATATAGTCAAACAGGCACTAATTTCCGACCGTTGCTGCTTGTCAATTCGTGGTCAGGGACCTGAGCAGAGTATCATCAAGCTTGCCGACAACGCCTATGGATATGATAATCCGGATGATCCCAAATCGGTAATCGAAACCGGCCCTCCCGGAAACTCGGCGCACAGAAATAATATCTGGGATATCGGGATAAACACCGGCAAGGGCAACAGCGGTGCAACAGGAATCACCTACCTGGCAAACAACAAAGGGTCTCTTCGCAATGTAACCATAAGCTCCGGAGACGGAGAAGGAGTTGCCGGTCTGGACCTTACCAAACCATGGCCGGGGCCCTGTTTAATTTCTAATCTTGAAGTAAACGGGTTTCGCTATGGTATCGATATAGCCCATTCGGAATTCGGGATCCCATTTGAACATATCACCCTTAAAAACCAGAAAATTGCAGCGATCAGGAATATCGATAATATTATCGCGGTCAGAGATATTTACAGCAGCAACAGTGTCCCTGCGCTGATATGTAAAAGCGGTATGGCGATTCTAATCGATGCCGTTTTTGAAAATGGAGCCTCATCAAATCCGGCGATAAGGCTTACCCGCATGGTTGATTTCAAGCAAACCGGGCGTCTTTATGCACGCAATGTAACTTCCAAAGGGTACCGTTATTCGGTAGAAATAAATAATAGTGATCAAAAAGCATTCGAATCTGATCTATCTCTTACCGAATATATCTCACACGAATCGCATACGCTTTTTGACAGCCCCCATAAATCCCTTGGGCTTCCTGTCGAAGAAACCCCTGTTTATCACCCCAACGATCTTTCAAAGTGGGAAAATGTTGAAGATCACGGTGCTTATCCTGATGACTGGGAGAATGATGCTCCCGGAATACAGGCTGCGCTGAACAGTGGCAAACCGCTGGTATACCTTCCTCGTGGATTTTTTATCATTAATAACACCCTTTCGGTACCCGGCACCGTTAGAAAAATAATGGGTTTCGACACCCACCTCCGGGTATATGATTCCGAAGTGACGGTATTTCATATCAATCAGGCAGGCAGTGAACCATGCATTATCGAAATGATTCAGGAAGATGAATCGCATGAAGGAACGGTATGGGTCAAACACGAGTCATCAAGGCCTGTAGTGCTGAAAAGCTGCGCTATTCATTCATATCAAAGCAGCAGTGGCGCAGGAAAGCTGTTTCTGGAAGATATTGTCATAGGTGCCCTTGCATTCACCCATTCCCAATCGATCTGGGCCCGGCAACTCAATATCGAAACCGATGCTTCATCGCCGAAAATCACCAATAGCGGTGCAACACTATGGCTTTTGGGTATGAAAACCGAACGAAAAGGCACGGTAATAAAAACAATCAACAACGGCCAGACAGAATTTCTAGGCACACTCTTATATCCTGCAGAGGATTTCGGAAATGCATCACTGGAACCACCGGCATTTATTAATAACAATTCTTCCGTTTCGGCTATTTATGCACTTTCAGCATATTCGGACAAGGGAAATTATCCGATCCATATCAAAGAGATTCGGAACGGCGCCACAAAAACTATTCGCAAAGAAGACCTCCCATCCCGATCGGACCATGGGTCTCTTATGGGACTCTACGCAGGCTTTGAATTAACCAATGATGTCATACATAGCACTCCTAAAATCAACACCGGCAACAAACAAAACCCTTCGTTCTCTGTCCAGAGAATAATTCCATCATTCGACGGTAAAATCAGCCTCTCTCCTGATGCCGGTGAATTTTTTATTTATTCCTTGCAGGGAAGATTGATTGGGAAATATATTCGTAACAAGCACTACTCAGGAACCACTGTCAAGCTTCCTGATCTCAACTCCGCGGATCGAATACTTTTCGTGCGGACAAAAGAACGTGCACAATAATTAATCTGTTTCTTCACCCTATTCATGTATTGCAAATTTCATGGAATGGAAAATTGAAGTTGAAGATTTGCGAATCCACGAAACCCAGCGCTACACCAATCGAAAAGAACGGATTACGATAGGGCGCAACGCTGCCAATGATATTGTTATTGCAAACAGCTATATTTCGCGCGAACACCTCATACTTTCTCTATGCAAGGGTGATTGCCTGATTGAAGACCTCGGGAGCGTTAATGGAACATTTCTTGAAATAAATAACAAATGGCATAAAATCGGCGGCACGACTCATACCATTCCGCCTTTCAAACTGCTTTTAGGCGAAGAAATATCTCTGCGCATAGAACTGAAAGCAATTACTCACTTAGCAAATGAATCTGCAGACGCCACCCGGGCCCATCCCAAACTGTCGATGTCTCAGGTGTACAGCATAAAAAATCTCGAACGTGAAGAAAGCATGCTTGTTCTTGATTTATGTGATTCCACCTCTTTAACGAACATGAATGAAACCATGGCATTTCATTTGAAAAAAAGAGTCGATACGATTTCCCGCATGGCGCTCAATGCTCATCATGCTCGTTTTCATAAAAATACCGGTGATGGTTTCATTGCCTCTTTTAAAAATTCAATTGATGCATTCCGGGCCTCCCGTGAAATACTTTGGAGAATCACCGACCGCAATCAGCGCACGCGAAATCCGAAAATCCATGTCAGAATTGCTCTTCACAAGGGGAAAACATACACAATCGATTCCGGGGCAAAGGACATTCACGGCAATGCAGTCAATATCGCCTTTCGTATCGAGAGCCTCCAGAAGAACGACTTTATTAAACTTTTAAATTCTTTTCCCGAACGCGACCGGGTTCTGTGTACCCGATATTTTTATGAAGATATCAAGCTACGTACCCCGAGTTTCGGCGATGATTTCATCTGGTGCGGTACGGCCAAGCTGAAGGGGATCAAGAATCCTATCGAGGTTTGCTGTGTAAAGTAAATTTCTCTTGGCGGGTTTCTTTTTTTCAGCAAATCACGCACTCCTGGCCTGCTCTTCAGCAGCCCTATGGCGCTCCTTAACTGTTTTCATATACTCCATTACATCCGGACCGGTTACATTCTGTGACGACGTTATCGAGATGACCGTCTGAATTCCCGCTTTTTTGTCGTCAATGGGGATGGAATTCTTCTGAAGTTGCGTTGCTATTCGGCGCCTGACAATTTTTGCACCGCTTTCATCGGTCATGGGAAGAATAATCAGGGGTATTTCTTTGGAGCGGGTTCCTATAGAACCTACCAGATCAAGATCACGGAGCAATGAGCGAATGGAAGCAAATATTTCCGGCATAATTTCTGCCTGTTCATTGTTTTTGAGCTCTTTCCAGACCATCTCATACCTGACGCCGCGCAGGGCAACCATGAGAGTGGAAAAGGGACTCTGATATCTGAGCCAGCTTTTGATTTCGCGGCCGAGAAAATAGAGAAGGTTCTGAGTATTTAAAACGCCTTTGGGAAGGGGACGCAGAGTTTTTCGATTTTTCACCCGCTCTGCTATTTTTGTCATAAATTCGTTAATCTGAGCAGAGGTATATCCCCTATGGGCCAGAACATCTCTCAGTGGATTATTAATGCTGTTTATTTCAATTTCCTGATCGACAATGGTATCGACAATCTGCATCATGTAGGATGTTGCGCTTTCTTCTCCCTTTGCAACGAGATCGACAATCCAGTTTGATTTAAGGATCGAGAGCGCCTTTTTAAACCGTGTAGTGAGCTGATCTTCAACACGATGCATCACCTCTTCTGATACACCTTCAGTTCTCAATCGGGCGATAAGCTGTTTTTCGATAGTATGGATGATCTGTTCAAGGGCCTGAATTCCGCCTGCCCTCCCCTGTGCTTCATGGGATTCCAAAGCCAGCTTGCTGCTGGTATTTTCTATATAGGAACTCAAAAGATTGGACAGTTCTTCTTGGGTGCCCCCGGTACCTTGTTTGATTTCGGAGCCTAATAGAATCAGTTTGACAGCCTCTTTGGGATCCCGTTTAATTGCATGTACTACCTCATCGGTGGAAATCCCGAATTCATCGGCGCTCTCCGAAATGGCATGAATGACCGATTCGCTCTGAAGTTCTTTGCTGAGTTCTTTGGCCAGCAGGAGGAAATCGGGAAGCGACATACCTTCTTCGAGAAGCCCGTGTTTCAGCCGGGGAAGTAACCGCTTGAGTTCGTTAATATCGGGAAGAATCCGTTGTATGAGTTGGGCCAGCCTACTCACCGAGATCTGTCCTTTGCGGAATTCTTCACGGACAAGGCGAATAATGACTTCGTAGGTGAGTTGATCAACCTCTTCAAATACGGGGGCCGAAGTTTTTACGATTTTCCCCATTGTTCGCTGCAATTCGAGCCCCTCCCGGAGCTGCATTTTCAGCTGACACATGGCTTCCATCATTTCATCAATTGAGACCGCCTGTTCAGCCACCTCTTTCCGCTGCTGGATTTGATAATTCAGTTCCCGTATCCTGCCGACGACCTGTGATTGAGCTTTATCGGTGCCATCGGTAACAACCGAAAGGATATCACCGGCGATATCCCGGGGTTTTTCTATCAGTTCATTCAGGGAAAATAGCTTACCCAGCTTTTCCAATGAATGGTTCTGAAATGCATCTTCTTTCGATACACCTGGCGCATCATTCAGAAAAGTTTCATCACGATTAACAATATCTTCATCAGCCTTAACCTGCCGATAGGTTATATAATTCAAACGAACACCACCAACGTTTCGCTGGGCCAGTTCTGTTTCCACGGCATCAATTGAATCATACTGTTCGTTCGAATCGAAAATTCGCGCAAATTCCCGGATATCTTTAACAGCAATTCCCTGCTCAAAAGATATCGATTCGATGCCCACTTTTTTAAATGCACCAATTATCCTGTCTGCCTTCAGTTTCGAATCGACGCAATACTGTTCGATATAAAGAGAATCATGCTGTCGTGAGAGGGTAACAACCGGAAGAAGGGTGTGAGTTTTTTTTAACTGTTTAAAAAAATCCGCGGCATTATTCTGTGTTGTAGGATGCTGTGCGCCATAAAAATTGGCGCTATTGTACATTACATTGAAGGCGATTGCAAGAAGTTCTGCCTCACGCCGGGCAAATCCGTTTTCAGGAGTTTTTGGGGATGATACCATAAAATTGTTAAATTATTTTCCTCGAATACATGAACCGAAATTGGTAAGCAAAAATGTGAAATAGGGTGAACCGGGCTGGCTGCGTTTCAGCATTACCGTGCATTGAGAATTATCGGCAAGCACTTTCAGTTTCTTCAGAGATATATAATCAGAAATGGACTCTTCCGAGTAA
This sequence comes from Chitinivibrionales bacterium, assembly GCA_014728215.1. NCBI lineage: Bacteria > Pseudomonadati > Fibrobacterota > Chitinivibrionia > Chitinivibrionales > Chitinivibrionales bacterium. The sequence goes on along the minus strand of WJLZ01000119.1, from coordinate 35,145 downwards.
TCGAAAACCTGTTCTCTGGACGCCTCCCCTAATTGCATATAGAAATAGTTCTCGGTTAATTCCAGAGCATCGACAATATCCTGGGCAATCGCATTGGTGACCGCAGGAATAACATTATTTTTTTTTATTGCCATGGCAATGGTGTCCTCAAGATTCTTGTGCTGATTTGACTTTGCAAAATCGTGGTAAGGTTCTTCATTTTTCATCGATTCAAAGGAAGCGTAATTGCGGAGGAAATCAGCAAAATCATATTTACTCATCATTTCATTGAGCAAATCATTCTGACTGTCTCCTATAGTAAAGCTTTTGAAGCGATCGAAATGAAATCCGCCAAGCTGTTCATTCATCTTTTTGAAAATAAGGTAGGAATAGACCGTTTTTCTTTCCACTCGTTCCGGTAATGGGATATCTCCCCTGTTCATATAATGCCTTAAGGCACAATAGACTTCGTTATTATTGAGTAACGATTCGGTCAGCTCTTTTTCGAGAGTATGGTAGCCATAATGGGTCATTAACTCGTATATGTCGTTTCTTAAGTCCGACTTGACTCTGTCGATAATGTAGCGTTTATTCATTTTTCAGGGCAAAAAGATGTTGTAGCATTTGATAATATTATACAAAAAAACGATTGTTCAAACAAATATTTTCTGGAATTTAGTTGCCTGAAACAGGTTTTTTAATTTTTAGGACCTTATAAATATAAACGGAGGCAGAGGTAATATCGAAAAAAAAGGGGGTTTATATGGGATTATCGGAAAAAAAGAGTAAAAAGCGGGAAATGGGATTCGAACCCACGACCTTCACCTTGGGAAGGTGACACTCTACCACTGAGTTACTCCCGCGTTTTGAATAGTTTAAGATAACTTTATTGGTTAATAATGTCAATACCTGCCCTTGTGATTTGATGGTCTATTTCGTATTTTAGAATGTTTTAACTATTTTTTAATCTTTTTAAGAAGAATTTAACTCATCTCAACCAGAAAGCGAATACCAAGGTGTCTGAAAGCATAATCAGCATGAAAAGCGGAAGTTTGAATGTACCGGAAAATCCAGTAATTCCTTTTATTGAGGGAGACGGGACGGGTCCTGATATCTGGCGTGCAGCCCAGTATGTATTTGATAGCGCGGTAGAAAAAGCGTATGAAGGTTCACGAAAAATCGAGTGGAAAGAAGTTCTTGCCGGGCAGAAGGCCTACGATACGGTCGGAAGTTGGCTCCCTGATGAAACGGTTGCAGCTTTTAGAAAGTATCTGGTTGGAATCAAGGGCCCCTTGACTACACCGGTTGGAGGCGGAATCAGGTCGCTTAATGTCGCTCTCCGGCAGCTCCTCGATCTGTATGTCTGTCTCAGGCCTGTCCGATATTACGCCGGTGTCCCCTCTCCTGTTAAAAAGCCCCATCTTATTGATATGGTTATTTTCCGGGAAAATACCGAAGATGTCTATGCCGGGAAAGAGCTTGAGGAAGGCACCTCCGAGGTGAAAAAGCTTATTGATTTCTGCAAAGAGAAATTCGGATGGGAGATTCGTTTAGATTCGGGTATCGGGATTAAACCGATTTCAATTACCGGTTCAAAACGTCTTATCCGGGCAGCAATCGAATATGCGCTCCTGCATAATCGAAAGAGTGTAACACTTGTTCACAAAGGAAATATTCAGAAATTCACTGAAGGTGCGTTTCGCAAATGGGGATATGAATTGGCAAAAGAAGAATACGGCGGCAAGGTAGTCTCCTGGGAGGAGTGTAAAGGGAATCCTCCTGAAGGAACGATAATGATAAAAGATGCGATCGCTGATATCTTTCTCCAACAGATTCTAACCCGGGCCAATGAATTCGATGTTATTGCCACCATGAACCTGAATGGAGATTATATATCCGATGCTCTTGCTGCACAGGTAGGCGGCATCGGTATTGCTCCCGGCGCCAATATCAATTATGAAACCGGCCATGCTCTTTTTGAGGCAACTCACGGAACAGCTCCCAAATATGCCAACCTTGATAAAGTTAATCCGAGTTCGGTGATTCTTTCGGGTGTCCTCATGCTTCGTCATCTGGGCTGGGAAGAGCCTGCCGATCTGATCGAACGCGGAATAAGCAAAGCAATCGAGAAAAAGCAGGTTACCTACGATTTTGCCCGACTTATGGAAGGCGCAACAACTTTGTCATGCTCCGGTTTTGGCAAAGCAATTGTGGAAAACATGGACAAATAACTATAATTGTAATAAAATAACAGTGCATATCACTTAACCTTGTCGAGCTGTTTATTGTGAGCATTATTCTCGCATTAGTTGCCATAATTCTGTTTGTTGTCTTTTTGCTTATAGCAATTCGAGTCGGCGTTAATAAAGAAAAAAGTCAACAGGAATTGCACCCTCCGGTAATCCATAAAAGCGGCATATATTCGATTGTGCGCAAGAGCCCCCGGGAATCTATTGATCAGGTCAAACCTTCCGAGGAAGATTTGCGAAAATATTTGGCGGCACAAAACGAAGATATAAGGGGTACTAAGCTTCTTAAAAATGATAAAGAACTGCTCATTGAAGACTGGAAAAATGATATTGAATCGAGCATTTCCGAAATAGAAGAAGGCGACAAAGAAGGTGTGGAGTTTTACTATTACAGCTATAAAAATGAAGATCCTGTATGTAAAAATAAGATTTCCCGGGGGCATTTTGTGACACGAGGACAAATATATAAATATCCAAAAATTATTCCTCCCTTTCATCTGGGTTGCCAATGCACCCTGAAAAGATATAGCGGAGATGAAAATTTAAGGGAAACAACCGTTATCGGCATGCAATCCCTTTTCAACCAAGATAAACTTCCTCCACTTCCCGACTGGAAAAATGTCTCAAAAATTCAATAGAGAGTTCATTTAATGAAAAGTGTACGAAAATCGGTTTCATTTTCATTTTTTCTGATTTTTCTTTTATTGTTTTCGAGTTCGGTTTCAGCGGCATTTCAGGCTGCGGTTATCACTCTTGTCTTCCCTCCCGGTGCACGGGCAACCGGGTTAGGAGAAGCTTTTGTTGCGCTGGCCGACGATGCCAATGCCACATTTTTCAACCCGGCAGGCTTGGGACAGGCGCCGCTCGCCAATACATGGAAAGCCCATCTTGCCAACTCCGGTTCCTCATTTTATGTTATTGCCGCAAAAAAGAAAAAAGAGTTCAGTCTCAGTGAAAAAATATGGGCAGGAACCCAGAATGGCCTTTTACGATACAGCGGCAAATCCTGGGAATCCCATGAGATATATCTGATCGAGGAAGGTGACGATCTGCTCACCATCGCCCGGAAATACCTGGAAACCGAGGATGAAGAGGCCATCGAAAAAGCGGCTTTGATAATCAGGAAAACAAATGATATCGAGATGAAGCGCTACAAATCCCTTACCACCCTTTTCGAAAAACAGGTTGCCGATTCAAGCGCCGATAAGCAATCCGGAGATTCCACGCTGGCGCCGGCCGATCTTGCCCTCGAAATACTCGAATTGGATCCGGTATATCACGACAGTTCCGGTATCTTTAATGCTCTTGCAGAAAAAATCGACACCACCACCGCTGCCGCTCTTACCAACGAAGTAACTCAGATTCTTACAACCGAAGATAAAGAATTCAAAAACCTTGTCGAACTGAAAGTTCCTTTTACTATTGCGGTTGATGACAGTATCACTGCACTTGCTGTTGATGCTTCCGAAAAGGTATGGATCGGAACCCCTAGTGGTTTGTGGCGTTTTGACGGCAGCACCTGGAGCCGGTTCGGCATCCTTGATGGTCTTCCTTCAACCCATATCACCTCTTTGGGAGTGGGGCCTTACGATGAAATAGCAGTTGGTACCGATCTCGGTCTTGCTGTCTTTTCCGAAGGACTCTGGGAGACCTACGAACTGGATTTTCAGGAAATACCCGAACCCCAGGTCGATGCCGTTGCATTTGGAACGCCGGGCGTTCTTTATGTCGGTACCCCCTATGGGTTACTCGTGAAAAAAGAAGATTCCTGGGAAATGCTTGATACATCAGACGGACTTCTGAACCAGTCGGTTACTGCTCTGATGTTTGACTCGCAGGACCAGCTCTGGATCGGTGGAAAGGGCGGCATCTCCATTTACGATGAAACTTCATGGAAACGGTACAAATTCCCCGAGAGCAAAGTATACTCCTTCGGTGAACTCGAGGAAGGACGGGTGTGGATCGGCACCAACCGGGGCGCTATTTCCTACAAAGAAGGACGGGTGAGAACCGATAAGGAAGGAGCTGTTGTCCAAGAACCTCCTGAGTGGAAAGCATTCCATTCCAAGAACGCTCTGAAGGGCGATGATGTTTATGGTGTTGCGGTCCATGGTAAAGATGTCTGGCTGGCAACCGATAAGGCGGTGAATCAGTACGATTATGCAGAAAAGCAGGTAATGCTCTTCTGGGAATTGCTTCTTCCTGCACTGAAACTCAGAGATCTTCATCATATGTACGCATCCTTTGTCCTTCCTACCGAAGACTGGGGAACGCTCGGGTTTACTATTAATTTCATTAATTTCGGTGAAAATTACATGACCGATGAAGAGGGCCGCGAAATTGCCCGGTTCAGGTCCTGGGAAGGCGTTTTCGGTCTGAACTATGGTCTTGCGCTCAAAGAAGACCTTTCACTTGGCCTTAATATCAAGTATGTGCATAGTGCATTGGCACCGGGTATCGGGGAAGGTTCCGAGGGTGTGGGGCGAACCTTTGCAGTCGATGCCGGATTACTGAAACGGAATCTTCTGACCCGTGGTTTAGACCTTGGGCTTTCGCTTCAAAATATGGGACCGCCAATCTTCTATATTTCCCGTGAAGAAGCCGATCCAATTCCCTTCACCATTAAATTCGGCTTAGCATACCGTGCTGTCGAAACGCCACTTCACGACCTTAACCTTCTCCTCGATTTAAACAGGGAGCTTGCGAAAAATTATATCGAACGCGATCCCGATCCGTTCTGGAAAGCGATCGTTACCGACCTCGAGGATGAAGAAGGCATTGTCGACATATTCGAAGAAGTCAATGTCAATATGGGACTTGAATACTGGTATCTTCAGTTTATAGCAGCTCGTATGGGATTCCTCTTCGATTATCTCGGCGAGCGGTATGAGTTGACTATCGGGCTTGGTGTCAAATACGGAAATCTGAATTTCGATTTCTCCTATATCCACTCCCCTCCGGGATTCTTTAAAGATGTTATGAAAACGTTTATCAAGGATGAAACCGATTCTCATCTGGAAGGAAGTCATGGAGTGCGGCACGGACAACCCCGTTTCTCGCTTATTTTCAAATTCTGATATGACTGCACAACTAATCGCTGCTCTTTGCCCGGTATAACGATTGATGAAAGGGTTAATAACAATGAAAATATATGCATCGTTAAGCGTTGCATTGCTCCTGTTCGTTTTTTCGGGTTCCGCCGATCCTTCGTCCCCCCCGACCCTTCATAAAAGCAAGTCAAGCAAAGGCTTGTTCAAGACAGCGGTCGACAATCCCGGTCCGCTCTATTCGTTTAAAAAAGAAAAAACCGACACACTTCATGTTATCGCTCTCCGGGTTCAGTTCAAACGGGACACCGCCGATGCTACAACCGGTACCGGAAATTTCAGCGACATGGATGATCCCGAGGAAATCGAAGCATACAACGACACAAGTATTTACAAATACGACAACATGCCTCATAATCGCCAGTATTTCGAATATCAGCTCCAGTATGCAAAAGAATATTTCAACCGGGTTTCTCGTGGAAAATTTGCCATCAAATATACCGTTTACCCCAGAACGGAGACCGGCGCCTATTCGGTACGGGAAGCGATCGTTTTGCGGGACAGTGTCGATACGACAATCCAGCTAGCCCCGACAGTAAGCAAAGACACGATGTTGATAAAAAAAGCACGGTCTCTGAAAGACACCATGACCATGGCATACTACTCTCCTGCGGGGAAAAAGAAAAAGGAGTCATGGGATGAATATGGATTCAGGAAGACTGTCGGGTTGATGAAATTTGTTCGTGACGCTATTATTACAGCTTCAAAAGACGAAATCTACGGTTCTCCATTTTCCTCTCTCCGGCGGGACCCGTCAACCGGTCATATCGTTGATTCGACCGGAAAGAAGGTTGCCTTTCTGATTATCCATGCCGGGGCATCATATCTTACCGACGGCGGGAAAGACGGCGTTTTCGGTAAAGACACCCCCGCCGATATGATCGATGCTTTTATCTCACAGGAATTTTTCAAGTATTTCAGCGATACACTTGATCTCGATACGATTGGAAGTGAAAACGGTTTGACCCTCTGGACCGGAAACGATTCGATTCTGGTTGATGAAATCATGCTTATGGGAGAGACGTCAAATCAGGATGATCTCAACTGGGGTGTCCACGGCATTCTGGTAAATCAGATTGCACGAGCTGTCGGCATTCCCGATCTTTTTTCGACCAGCAGCGGTATTTCCGGTATCGGAGCCTTTTGTATTATGGATTTTGCAGGTTATTCTGCCGGCTACGGCTTTATCCCTCCCTGGCCATCGGCCTGGGTCCGTATGTTCATGGGATGGGACACTCCCCATATCGTTCCACAGGAGGGGGAACAAACCCATTATCTGCGGGCAATCGGTGCTGCGGATCCCTCGGGAGCTGATACAACAATCCTCATGGTGCCGATCAACGATCATGAATATTACCTTATCGAGAACCGCCAGCGCAATCTCGAAGGCAATCCCGATGTTTTCGGGTATGACACCACAGAATACGGGGATACAGTCTATATTTCCCCCTATCCGTACAATGTGAATCTCGATGAAGTTGTCGATTCGACCTCCGGGGATGCAACAAATGCTATTCTAAACGTGAAAAACTATGATGTCAGCCTTCCGGCTTCGGGTGTACTGGTGTGGCATATCGATGAAAACATTATTCGTGATCGAATCAAATACAACATGGTCAATGCCGATTCGATTTATCGCGGTGTCCGGCTTGTTGAGGCTGATGGTATTACCGATCTGGGAATCATGTTCCAGGATGTCTTCTATCAGGCTGCCTTCGATTATGGTGGGGCCGAGGATGTCTTCCCTCACCGGGTACGGAAGAACGATAAGGTAATCGTTGTCGATTCCATGGGCCCCTGGACCCGCCCGTCGACAAAGAGCAATGACGGAGGGCACAGTTATCTCACCATGCGTATCACACCGGCGACAACCGGTCTTAATCCCTCGGAAATGGCGGCAATCAGGGATTATTACGCCGAAAACTATGTCGACTCCGTATTCGAGATATCGCTGCAATGGGATGTCCCTCCTTCACCGGTAGATTCAGCCTCGGCATGGCTCGCTCCATCCTATGTTAACGGATGGCCCAAACGGGTTCATCCCGACGAAAAAATTTTAGAACCGGTATGCGCAAATGTCTATAAAGGTGATGCTTCACAGGAGTTTATCGCCCTCTCAGAAACAGGCAAACTCTATGTCTGGTCGGCCGATTCGTCGAAAAAACGTTCTTTCGGCGGGCATATCGACACATTTCCTTCCCTTGATGTTCTGTTGAAAGACAGTTCTGATGTCACCCTGATGACTATCGACAGCTCAGACGCCTCGCTTCCCCATGATACAACAATCGACACAACAAAGCTTATCCATGTTGGTTTTGACACTGTATACTCCATGCAGGGACCATCCCAGGCATCATCCTTTCCAAGTGTCATTAACGATAAGGTATACCTCCCGGCCGGCGATACGCTCTGGATACTCGACAGTATCTCTATCGGTAACCCCCTGGCTGTCAATCCGGATACGACTGCCGTTCCGGTATGGCGCACAATACCACTGCCTTCACCGGCAACTACCTATGTGTGTGAACTGAGCGGTAATTGGTGGGCTATCGGATGTGCGAACGGCAAGGTATTATTTGGCAATGCAATCACCGATTCAATTGAACACAGTGTTACTGCTCATAACGATTCTTTTCCTGTTGTTGCCTGCGCGGCGCTTCCGGAAGAACAAGGAAAGGCTGTTGCCGTTCAACTCAATGGAATACTTTCGATCTGTGACACATCCTCAGGATATCCTCTCGACAGCACGCTGGTCAACGGTATCGGCCCCTTTACTCTGGTGACCGGAAATTTAAACGGCCCAGATAATCCTTCGAGCGAAATAATCGTCTCCGACAGCCGCCAGGGACTCTGGTGCTATACTCGCAACCTTTCCCGGGCTCCCGGATGGGAGAATGCCCCAGTCGACTGGCCGAGTGTGTATACCTATCAGGAAAACAGCACAACCGCGCCGCGGGGAACACTGCCGGTCAACAATTCATCACCCGCCCTTGCCGATCTTAACAAGGACGGTATGCTCGATATTGTTGTGGGAGGAACAAACGGCCTCTATGCACTCAATTATAAAGGCGTGCTGTTGTACGGATGGCCCTATTACCTCGATAACCGGTACTGGTACTACCGTCAATCGGTCACCACCACACCTCTTGTTGCAGGTGAGAAGCAGAATAATCCAATTGTACTCTATTCATCGCCGACCGGTGAGCACGAGACTTTTTCATTTTTCCAGATCGACAGCACAACTGATGACAGCACGAAGGTCTATTTTACTCGTAACGACGGTACACCCGATAGTATCGGTGGCCTGAAACCATCACTGGTCGACACGCTTTTTGTTTACGGCGATTCGTTGATACCCGATTATATCATGCCGGGTGGATTTATCGATGCGGTGGATTACAGCGGTAAACGACCGAAACGTCCCGTTTTTATTAACGATCTCCAGGGCACTGGCCCCGAACGCCAGTCTTACTGGCCACTCACCTATGGCGCCGGACCTGTCACCTCACCTCTTCTTGCTGATATCGATTCAGATAATCGTATCGATATGTTTGCCATTGCCGAAAACGGCCGTGTGTATCGATGGGAACTGAATAACGCCCTGTCCCTCGATTCTCTCTTCTGGCCTCAGGTGGGTTACAATAGTGGACGGTCCTTTGCCTATCAGGGCTCCGATCCCGTTGCATCTGGTGTAGACAAGGAAAAAATCAGTCTCTATTCATTTCCCAATCCCACTAACGGCGCCGATGAAGTCCGGTTCAGGTTTAAATTCAACGGTCCGGCAAAGGATGTCAGGCTCGACATATACACCTACACCGGCTTTCATGTTTACCACTGGAACCCCTCTGATAACCGGTATCTGACTCACTGGAAAGACTGGAACGAGCTTCCCGGACCAATCGGCCTGGCTAAATTCGGTCCCGGGGTCTATCGATGCCGCCTTGAAGCCACCGTGAATGGAGAAAAGGTAAGTACTCTATGGAAGATGGCGGTGGTTAAATAATGGGGTGAAAAAGGGAAATCCATGACAAAAACCTGTCCCGATTGCTATCGGGAGAGAAACAACGATATGAGAAAGAAATTTTAGCGCTTCAATAATATAGGATTATTTTAACCGAAATCTTTTGAGATGCTGTACGTTGTTATATACTCAATGCTGTTTTAGAAATATGTTGCAACAGATGAAAAAAATGCTCTCCCTCTGCCTCTTCCTGGTTATCATTCTTGCCATTCATGCAGGATCTGCAAGTTTCAATGCCTTCAGAATGCCGATTTATACCATTGAAAGCAGCCATTTTAAGATTCATTTTACCAAAGACCTCCACCATGTTGCCGAAAGAACGGCTACTATCCTGGAAGAGCTGTATACGATCTATCGCGACACCTACGATCTGACACTTCCGGAAAAAACCGACGTTCTCGTTGCCAACGATGTTGGCGGTAATGGATGGGCGATGGATATTGCCAATATGCTGCTGATTTCGCCGAATGCCTTTGATTTCAATCTCAGGGGAACGCATCACTGGCTGAGGGATGTCGTTACCCATGAGTACGCTCATATCGTTTCCATTACGGCATCTCACAAGATGTCGTCGTTAATCCCCTACTTCCAGTTTGGAGCATTCAGCCATCCAAACGAGGGTGAGCGTTTTGAAGGGCTTCACATATATCCACTGGAAATTCTCCCCCCATGGTTTTTTGAAGGGATTGCGCAATACGAGAGTTTCCGGCATGGTTCCGACCGATGGGATTCGCACCGGGATATGATAGTCCGCACGTTGTCCTTGTCATCGACGCTGCTTCCCTACGATCATATGTACGTTTTTGCCGGCCGTGGTGATGATTACGAAAAAACCTACAACCATGGTTTTTCGCTGGTAAAGTATATTGCAGAAGAGTACGGTTATGATAAAGTTGTTGCGATTCTGCGGGAAAGCTCCAGATTCGGGAGAATTAACTTTGACCGAAGTATCAAAAATGTACTGGGTATTCGAGCACGGGAACTCTATAAAGAGTGGAAACAGCATTTAGAAAAACAATACAAAAAACAGATCGAAGCAATCGGACCACAGGTATACGGCACCAAAATCAACAAAAAGGGCTACGACAACTACTGGCCCCGGTTTTCACCCGATGAAAAGAAAATCTATTTCATATCAAATGGTGAATATGAATATTCGTTACGATCCCTCTACTCATATAATCTTGTTGATACTGTCGAGGAAGATAAGCGAATTAAACCGCAGATGCATACTGTCAAAAGTTTCTATTCACTTTGCGATACAAATGGCCTGATAGCCTTTTCAAGTGCAAAATCACGAAAATCAATGTTACCGCTTAGTGAAGGAGCGAAAAGTGTTCCTGATATATTTATCGACACCCTCCCCCCTGAAGAAAAAAAATTCAGGCCCTTTCACAAAACAGAGCGTCAGGTCACCGAAAAAAGAGCAGCTATGGCTGCTGCTTTTTCGCCCTCAGGCGACATGCTTGCATTTGTTAGATATAACAATGAAAAAAATTATTTATGTATGAGCGACACCTCCGGGGAAAACGTCAAACGTCTTTACCCCGATTCATCCCGTCCCGAATTGAGTGTTCAGAAAATATTCAGCCTCGACTGGTCGCCCGAGGGCAACGCTATCGCTATCAGCTATATTGATAACAAAGACAGAAAAATCGGCATTTTCGATACATCGTCAGGAGAATTCAGCGTGTTCTGCGATACCGAGCACGACGAGCGCGACCCGCGGTTTTCCCGTGACGGCAAAACACTCTACTTTTCTTCCGACCGGACCGGGATATTCAATATTTACCGATACCATTTCGATACTAAAGCCCTGCAGCGAATTACCAATGTATCGGGCGGCGCCTTTGCTCCGGATATTACCGACGATGAGTCCATGCTGGTATACGCCAATTATGACAAAAAGGGCTACGGGATTTATCTGATCGACAGTATTACCGCCGTTGAAGAATTCTCCCCCGACAGCACTGTCATTGAAGACCGTGAACCTAAAGTCGTTGAAACCAATCATGTGCCTACCACCCCGCCGCGGCGATATTCGTTTATGCCAAGAAAACTCTTCTTGATCCCTACGCTTCTGGGCGAAGAGGTGGTAAGTGATGACGATGATGTTTTCAGGGGAAAAACCGCTTTAAAGGCAGGGGTTGTATTAAATCTGTTCGACCCCTATTATTTTGCCGCCAAGACCGGGAGCGCGCTGGGAGGGTATTTACTGCTCGATCCGGCGAAAATCCATAAATTTATTGATCCGCAGGTAGGATTTATCAATCCTGAAGTTGATTATGATCTGGGCTTTTTTGGAGAAACAAACCTCCTTCCCACCCCAATTCAGACTAATTATTCACAACGCAGCATAACGGGCAAGGATGAGTTTTACAATGAAACTCAGGAAGAACTCCAGACACAGCCGTATAATGTTACCTATTACTATGCAGATATAATTTTGCCCTATTATTTTATGCGAGGAAGTATAACTTCAAATGCATCAGCGATCGCTGGTATCTATCCCTTTGCATCTTTGAACCGAACCGATGTCGCCATTCTTCTGCGGCAGCAGGAAGGTTTCACGTTTCAGTACAATATCGGAAAAGGACATCGTATCGGCGCATTTCTGGCCTCTATGGGACAAAAATTGGAACCTACAATGAGAATCAATCCCAAAGGGTCGTACCTCAAAGTACTCTACAGTGTGGAAAAACAGAAACTTATCGACGATGAAAATGCTTTTGGTTCCGATATGCAGGAAAACTACGATTCTTATTTATTTCACTCGGTAAAGGCCGATATTAAGCTCGGTTTTGATGCACCCTGGTATAAGAAGCATTCACTCTATGCAGAGCTTGGCGGAATGGGTATCGAGCCCATTAAATTCTCGGGCGCCGATACCGATAAATTCCCCTATTATTATGAACCGGCTATCTGGTGGCACCCGGGCTATGCCTACTATACTCAGGAAGAAAAGAATGAGATCATTGTCAAAACAACCGGCGATACAGTGATAAAACGTCTCCCCTATTTAAAAGGTGTCGTTGCCGGCAATGCAGTAACTCACGCCAAATTCTCCTATCGATTCCCTCTCTGGCCGGGTTCTATTGAACGGAAACTGAGTTTCATCTATTTCGACCGTCTCTACGGTGCATTCAATGTAATCGGTGGTGCAGGATGGGACGATCCCGCAGAAATCAAGGAGCTTAACCGTGATGACTGGCTACTTTCTTATGGTGCAGAAATTCGCCTGGAAGCCCAGACATTCAGCAGATACCCTTTAGCCCTGAAACTGAAATGGGACCGGGGAATCGACCGTGGCGCTCCTGTTGGCGGTGACCGGTTTACCGTGGGGATCGGCTTCAGTTTCGATAACTGGGAATATATCGAAATCCCCGATTATATTTCCAAAGGACGGGGAAAGCGGTAGTGAATCGAATACCGGCTTCCCCCATCACTCGCTTTCTAAAGTACCCTCGCCATTATCAACCCATCGATTTTCCGGATTTTCTCCATTGATTGTTCGCTGAGTTCACCCTCGAAATCGATAATATTATAAGCGAGTTTGCCCTTACTTCTGTTGAGCATCTCTGCAATATTAATTTTTTCTTCGGCTAAAACAGCGGTAATTTGACCAACCATGGCAGGAACATTTTCATTTCCGATGACGATACGTTTTGATGCGGTTCGCTGCAGTTGGCAATCGGGAAAATTGACTGAGTTTTTCAGCGTACCGTGCTCAAGATAATTTCTCAGTTGATTAACAGCCATAACCGCACAATTATCTTCAGCTTCCTGTGTCGAGGCGCCCAGATGGGGAACCGGAATCACTTTATCCATTTTCAAGAGTTCTTCATCAGGAAAATCGGTAATATAAACATCAACAATGCCGTCATTGATAGCCTGCTTGAGATCTTCGTTATTAACCAGGCCTCCGCGGGCAAAATTGAGAATGCACACACCTTTTTTCATGAGAACAAATTTGTCCCGATTGATCATCCCTTTGGTTTTTTCGAGAAGGGGCACATGAAGAGTCACAAAATCGGACTCTGCAAGGAGGCTTTCCAAACTTGATGCCCGTTGCACGCTTCGTGACAATCCCCAGGCGGCTTCCACCGAAATTGAAGGATCATACCCGGTAACTTCCATACCAAGCGCAATTGCTGCATTGGCAACCGAAACACCGATAGCGCCCAGGCCGACAACACCGAGTTTTTTACCCACAATTTCTCCACCGGCGTAATTCGATTTGTTTTTTTCGATAAGCTTGGGAACATCAGCACCTTTGCCGACCAGCGATTTCGCCCACATAATGCCATCAACAATACCTCGTGAAGCAAGAAAAAGCCCGGTAATAGTAAGCTCCTTTACGCCGTTGGCATTTGCACCAGGCGTATTGAATACCACGATTCCCTGCTGGGAACACTTGTCGATAGGAATATTATTGACTCCAGCGCCTGCCCGGGCAACCGCTTTCAGGGACGGTGGAAGTTCCATGTCGTGCATTTTGAAACTCCGAAGCAGGATTGCATCAGGGTTAAGTATCTCCGAAGCTATTTCATAGTCTTCCCGGGGAAAAAGATCGAGTCCGGTATTCGATATTTTGTTGAGTGTCTGAATTTTAAACATGCGTGTCTGCTCCTTCTGTGCTTTTTGATAGAACGCCGATTACGCTGATTGAGCTGAAAGTCAGACCCGCGAATATCAGCAAAATCAGCCTTGTCAGCGTTCTATTCATAGTCTGTTATTTATTCTCCGCTTCGAATTTTTTCATGAAATCAACCAGTTTTTTGACTCCCTCAACAGGCATGGCATTATAAATGCTTGCCCGCATACCACCAACAGTACGGTGACCTTTGAGAGTAACCAGCCCGATTCTTTTGGCTTCCTTGATAAACTTTGCATTCAGTTCCTCGGTGGGACAAACAAAAGGCACGTTCATGATTGAACGGTCTTTTTTTGCCACTGTCCCCTCGAACATTTTCGAATTATCGAGATAATCGTAGAGCATGGAAGCCTTTTCTTCATTTTGTTTCTGGATCGCTGCAACTCCGCCCAGTTCTTTCAGCCATTCAAAAACCAGATTGCTGATATAAATGGCATAACATGGGGGGGTGTTGAACATCGATTTCGCATCCACATGGGTTTGGTAATTCAGCATTTTCGGGGTAAAATCGAGGGCATGGCCAACAAGGTCTTCGCGGACAATGACAACCGCCATTCCTGCCGGGCCGATATTCTTCTGCGCCCCGGCATAGATTATCCCGAATTTGGTGACATCCATGGCCTCGGAGAGAATATTCGACGACATATCGGCAACAAGAGGAACATCACCGACCTCAGGAAGTGTCGTATACCGGGTGCCATAGATCGTGTTATTGGTGGTGATATGAACAAAATCGGCCTCAGGATCAAACATGTCGCCGGTTAACTCCGGAATATAGGTAAAGGTTTTGTCTTCGGAACCGGCGACGACATTAACTGTGCCGTATCGTTTCGATTCGGCAATAGCTTTTTTGGACCAGGCGCCGGTATTGACAAAATCGGCTTTTTTTGATTTCCTGAAAAGGTTTAGGGGCACCATGGCAAATTGAGTGGATGCTCCACCCTGCAGAAAAAGGACACGATAGTTGCCGGGAATCCCCATAAGCTCACGGATATTGGATTCGGCAGCTTCGATAATCTCTTTGAATTCGGGGGAACGGTGGCTCATTTCCATAACCGACATGCCTGCTCCATGGGAATCAAGCATTTCATCGGCAGCTTTACGCAATACCGGTTCCGGCAAGGTCGACGGACCTGCTGAAAAGTTAAATACACGGCTCATGGTTGCTCCTTTCATGAAAGAATGGAGTAGTGGAGTATGGGAGGTATGGAAAGAATAATGGAACTCTTTTCGATTCCTATTCCACTACACCGGTTTTTGTTTCTATATATGCTGATAATAATCGCAGCTCTCCAGTTATATCCAAGTTCCGAATACTGACATCGGGTCGTGGTGAATGGATAACAACAGGAGCAAAATTGACAATTCCTTTTATACCGCTCTCGATAAGGTTTTCTGCCGTTTCCTGGGCCGCATCAGCAGAAACCGATAGAATTGCAAGTTCTATCTGCTTTTGCTTGATAATATTTTCCATTTCATAGGCTGGATACAGATCAACCGGCGCTTTCATTGTTTCGACTTTATTAATATTGGAATCGAATCCAGCCATAATTCTGTATTTTCCATCGGATATTGTCAAATTATTGAGTATCGCCGTCCCCAACTTACCCAGACCAACAATGCAGGTATTTCTCGGTTTTTCAAGTCCAAGTGTCTCGCCTATAGCATTTTTTAGCTTTTCTACTTCATACCCTTGTTTGGTATTGCCGATTTCACCAAGAAAATTTATATCCTTTCGTACACTGTGCGCCCCGATTCCAAGCATTTCACCGATTTCGACCGAAGATGTCGCCTTTTTGCCCGATTCTAAAAGGTCTTCCAAAAAGCCGTAAATCAGACAGAGTCGTTCAATTGTTGGCTTCGGCATTTCTTTTTTCATAATAGCTTGTACCATAATCGTGATATATTTCACATTAAATATACGCTTAATGCAATAAAAAGTCAAATATATTTTGGAATACCTCAGTAAATACGCTGAAGAGTATTTTAATTGTGATATATTTCACATTTTAGGTGGTTGAAATAAATCTACAAAGAATACTCTTTCTTTTCGAGCATCGAGGAATATTTTGATTGAAGGTGCTGACTGTAGCTCTTAATTGATTCGGATGATTTTAGATCGAATACATTAAAGATAGTGGGTTGCATTGAAGAAAGGCTGATTCTGTTTTCATGAAACATTGCCAGTTGATCGGCAACATAGATAACTGCAGCTATCTCCTTGAGATTATCAGGAGCAATGAGCGGTTCGATTACAAATTCGATAAGCGAGCAGATGTCCTCGGGGAAATTCCATTTCCGAAGGACAGAAGCACCTATTTTGAAATGTGAAGTTCCAATACTGAGCTGTTCGATCGTGTCGCCGTTAATCCCTTTTTGAACACAAAATTTCTGTATTGTTTCTGCAAGTGAGGGTTCCACGCTACGGATAATGATCTCCCCAATATCATGGAGAATCGCACCCATGTAGATATCGTCAATTAATTTCATTTTATTGTAGTCACGTGCAATTGTACAGGCATAGAATGCGCATCGCGCCGAATGTTCCCAGTGTTGCTGTTGTTTTCCATACCGCTTTTTCATTATCCGTGCTGCGCCAAAGGAGAGAAGGAGGTTTCTGAGACCGCGAATACCTATCAAGGAGAGGGCATTTTGAATGGTTTTGACTTTCTGAGGAAGAAAATATTGGGCCGAATTAATAACTTTCAAAAGCTCGGCTGTCAACGCAGGGTCTTTTTCGATCACCGAAGCCACCTGCGAAAACTGAATATCCGATTGGGCCAGCATTTTTTCAAGCTCAAGCAGGTTTTCGGGATAGACGGGAAGTGTACGGATTTCTCCGGCGATTTTTTCCGACAGCGGTTCAACAAGTTTTTCGGGCAGCGTATTCAGCGCAATTGTAACTTTTGCAATACTTCGATTGTTTTTCTGCTCAACAGAAAAGATATAAGGTTCTATTTCGGGTGGATTATTGGTGATTTTGCGGAGGATCATGATAATCATTGCCGTCCCCAACCCGGCACTTTCGGTATTATCCTGCAGTCGCTTCAGAGCCTCACCAATAGTTCGCATCCCCATGGCGGAATTAAGACGGTACCGAATTTTTTCCATTTCCTGTTCGACCGGAAGGCCTTTGTTGACAATTAATATTGAAAGAAAATCGGCGTCGACCTTAAATTGAACATCGGTATAATATCCCTCTGTCTCCAGGTATGGCGCAAGCTCATCCTCTTCATCCCATAACTGAGACGCAAAGAGTTGAATGCCGGTCTCGTAATCCTTTTTGTTATTTATATCAAGCTTTCTTTTTTTGAAATAGAGCCGTTTCAGCAGTATACGATAAGAATTATCGATCAGTTCATGGACAATATACTGAAGTTTGCTTGAAATAAAATCCTTTTTGAGTTCTTTGAGAAGGGTGGTAATAACAGAATTCAGAAACAACTTGGAATCATCGGTTATCCGGTAAAATCGATACCTGATCGACTTACAATTTTCAACAGCTTCAACTATCTCTGATTCCCTGAATTCCATGATAGCTTTATTTCCGCGATTTCGAGTATTCTTCTTTAGCAGCGACAATGGATTTTGGTGAGAGACCGAGTGATTTTATATTGTCCTGGGGCAATACCGTAGCAAGCATCATATCGGAAACTTCGTTAAAAGTAAGAAAGTGGGCTAAAAAAATATAGGCGGCTTCAGTATGTACTCCTCCATCAAGAGGTGTGTGATGATATTTGATTGCGTTTTGTAAAAACGTGGACAGATGCCATTTTTCGCAGATAAGACTCCCGACCAGACAGTGATTCATCCCCGCAATATCCTGTTCGTTTTCAATTACTTCTTTCAGGCTTTCGGCCGAATTTCCCGCCAATTCAAAAACACTTTTATCCTGCGCCATGAGTATGACAAGTCTTCCAATATCATGCAGCAATCCTGCCGTGGAAATGAAATCTTTGATTCGCCGGTTCATTTTCGCTTTCCCGGCAACAATAACCGCAGCCTTTGAAATTTCACGGGAATGCTGGAAATAATCCCCGACATTATTTATCGAGAGAAACCGCTCCCGTATTACTTTCTCCGAAAACGTAAGAGTGACAAAGTTAATCAGGGGTTCTACCCCGAATATCCGCAAAGCTTCATCGACTGTATCAACCGAATGATTAACACCGAAATAGGCAGAATTAACGAGGTGCAACAGATCGGCGCAGAGTGAAGAATCTCTTTTGAGGATCGGCGCTATATGGGAAAACCGCACATTCGGATTGGCTGCAACACGCCTGAGTTCCGCAATGGTATCCGGCAGGGGGGGTAATTGCTCGATCAGGTCGGTAATTTTTTGAGACAGCTGTCGTTTTTGCTCTGATGAAATCATGGTTAGCATACCAGGCAGTTGATAAACGAATAATGCTTTGATATTTAATTTTATATTTATGGTAAGATAAAGAAAATGATTTTAATCATTTGCGGGCATTCTGACCATCAAATCGGCCAGGGTGACAAGATCGAGCAGGTTATGTTTGAGGATTTCCACCACCTGCCAGGCATTATCGGTATGCACATACTGGTGATAGGCATCGGGAATCTCACTTCCGGGAATATCACCGAATCGCCGCCGGTTGCAGATATGGCGTTCGAGAGTCTGAAGTTTGCAGTCTGGGAGGGTATATTTCCAGATTCGGCGGCTTTCATGGAGGAGATCGAAATGATGAGGATTCAGGTCGAACCCGACACCCATTGCAGCAGCGCGGGTGCGGATATAGGGTAAATCGAAGCTTTTCCCATTGAACGTGACCAGAATTTTTTTTGATCTGCAGGCCTCGCAAAACATGTGGATCACCGCAACTTCTTCACTGTAATCGCGGGCAAAAAACTGCTGTACTTCAAATCCACCCCGGGTCCATACCATAACCCCGATCAAAAAGAGCGGCGAATTACTGAGGCCGGTGGTCTCGATATCCATAAAAATGAAATCATCGGGAGCAGGCTTTTCTCCCCCGAATAGGGCCTGAAGTTTACCCGCAAGAAATGAATTGTCTTCTGATAATCGATGAGCAAAATCGCGGCTTACAAATTCCGCCTGATCGACTTCATCGATCATTTTCGACACCAGCCAGGCCTTTCCCCTGCCTTCAACAGGCATTTCTACACCCTCAACAGCATCTTCCAGACAGACTTTCCAGGCCTGTGCAACAGCAGGTTTTGTCCGAACAGATGATTTTGTTGCGGCACGGGGCAGTTTTCGGTGATAGACAATGGGCTCCGGCTTTGATAAAACATTATCAGACGGCTCAAAGTCAGGAGAAGATTTCTTTTTATGGCGACCAACCGCCCGATACAGCTCATCGAGCGCGGCAGGACGTCTCTGGGTTTGCTTCTCCCCCTTTTTGTGCTTCCGCTCCAGAGCATCGAGCTTTGCCCGAAGGCGCTTTATTTTATCTTCTTTGCCGTTTTGCATGGATATAAACAAAATAGCACAGGGGCGAAGAAAGATGCTGGAGAACGGAGGATTGGATGGTAAAAGGATTCGAGAGGTGCGTTATATACTCAATTATCCTCTTCCTTCTGTGCCTTTCCATGTTTTCCATGGGCTTTCTTCATCTTCCGCTCCTGAATCATACAATACAGCACCGGGGCCAGAAATACTGTCAGCACCTCGATCATCATGCCGCCGAATGAGGGGATCGCCATGGGAATCATGACATCAGAGCCCCGTCCGGTGGCGGTAAGGATCGGGAACAGCGCCAGAATCGTTGTCGCAGAGGTCATCAGGGCCGGACGGACCCGTTTTATCGCTGCCTCCACAGTCATTTTCCTGATTTCGTCGACCGAACCCGGTTTCTTATCTGCAAACTTCTGATCGAGATATGCGCACATAACAACGCCATCATCGGAAGCGATACCAAAGAGCGCAAGAAATCCCACCCAGATTGCCACGCTCAGGTTAATCGTTTGTATCTGGAACAGATTCCTGAAGTTTACTCCTGCAATGCTGATATCCATGAACCATCCCTGACCATAGAGCCATATCAGAATAAACCCACCCGACCAGGCAAGAACAATCCCACTGAAAACAAGAAGCGTTACGGGTACTTTCCGGAACTGGAAATAGAGAATGAGAAAGATCAGAAACAGTGCGACCGGAAGGATAATTACCAGCCGTTTTTCCGACCTCACCTGATTCTCGTAGCTTCCGGCAAAAGAATAGGATACCCCATCAGGCACGCTTATCTCCTTTGTTGCAATTGCATGGCTGATATATTTCTGTGCATCACGGACAACATCGACCTCGGCATTTCCCTTTTGCATATCAAAGAGCACATAGCCGGTCAGAAAGGTATCTTCACTTTTAATAACCTGCGGTCCTCTCCGGTAAATGACCGAAGATAATTGCCCCAGCGGCACCTGTCCCCCGCCTCTGGTCGCAACCAGGATTTTCTTTATGTCGTCGATACCCTTGCCCAGCCCTCTGAGTTCCCGGGGATAGCGTACCCGCACCGCATACCGCTCCCGTCCTTCAACAGTCTGCGTAATACTCTTGCCGCCAAGGGCGATTTCGATAACATTCTGGACTTCCATAACAGAAATGCCGTATCGGGCAATCGCATGCCGGTCGATTTCGATTTCAAGATAGGGCTTTCCTACAATCCGGTCGGCAAAGACCGCTGAAGATTTGACGGTTGGGACCTCTTTGAGCAAACGCCCCAGTTCTATACCGAACTGTTCTATTGTGTGAAGGTCCGGGCCTTTGACTTTAATACCCATGGGTGCTCGCATGCCGCTCTGAAGCATGACTATGCGTGCTGCGATCGGTTGCAGTTTCGGCGCCGAGGTCACCCCGGTGATCTGCGCTGTTTTGACTATCTCATCCCAGATGTCATCGGGATGGGTGATATTATCACGCCACAGCCGAAAGGGCTTGCCGCGGGGATCGGGAATAAGCTCGCCTGTTTCATTGCGGATAAATTCCTTATTCTTTCCATCGTATCTAAAACGGATTCGGTCACCTTTCTCATCGAGCTTATACTCCGGTTTTATATTGATTATCGTTTCGATCATGGAAATCGGAGCAGGATCAAGTGCGCTTTCCACCCGCCCGAGCTTACCCACCGCACTTTCCACTTCCGGAATTGCGGTAATCGCCATGTCCTGTTTCCGGAGAATAACATGGACTTCACCGATCGAAGCATGGGTCATGGTAGTGGGCATATACAAATAGGAACCTTCATCAAGGGACGGCATAAATTCCTTACCCAGTCCGGGAAAACTGTGATAGAGCCCGGAGAGCGGCTTGAATTTATAGGCAGAATCGGGAATAAAGAAAAACACCCGGGAAAACCCAAGCCATATTACAAGCCCGGTGAGAACAACCAGACCTGCCGGCGTCAGAAACGCCCATTTTCTATCGAGAAACCACGCAAGAAGTTTCGGGTATATCCTGATAAATATTTTGAAACAGAACAGCAATCCTCCTACGCTGAGAACGACAAAGAGTAAGTTGAAAAGGAATGTCCGGGATGCGCCCAGGGGGAGCCATTCTTTTGTGAGGAGAATACCGGTTACCGCAACCACCGCACTCGTACCGAGAAGAGGAAGGCGGGTTTTCCATTTTTGCGGGAGAAACTTAGCAGCGAGCGAACGCATGCCAAAGAGAATCAACAGTATGCCGGCCCACCATCCGATAACAACCCATGCGACAATTCCTCCGATGCACAGCAGTGACGGCAGAATCCATATGCCAAAACCCCCCCGATTTCTTTTTCGCGCAAATATCACATGAAGCAGCGGCGGAAGAACAAACAGCGTAATGAGGATCGAAGCTATCAGCGCAAAGGTCTTGGTAAAAGCAAGGGGTTTGAAAAGCTTACCCTCTGCGGCTTCCATGGTAAAGACCGGTAAAAAGCTGATAATCGTGGTGAGTACCGCAGTCAGGATCGCACCACCTACTTCCGACGATGCTTTAAATACGAGTTCTTTAATTGAATCGCCGGGCTGTGCTTTCCCGAAATGTTTCATTACATTCTCGCTGAGCACGATTCCCATATCGACAATAGTTCCAATCGCTATGGCGATGCCCGAAAGAGAGACAATATTGGCATCCACATTGAATAATTTCATTCCGATAAAGCTTATCAACACGGCTACCGGAAGCACCATGGAGATGACAAGGGAGTTCCCGATACTATTGAGCATGACAAGGATTACAAGGATGGTTATCAGAATCTCAAGATAGATTGCGTTATTGAGCGTCCCCAGGGTTTCTTTGATTAATCCGGCGCGATCGTAGAACGGAACGATGGTGACTTTTGAAACAGAGCCGTCGCTGAGTTCTTTTTCCGGAAGTCCCGGTGCAATTTCGGCAATCGTATTTTTGACATTGGAGATAACTTTAAGAGGGTTTTCGCCGTACCGGGTAACAACAACACCCCCGACAACTTCAACACCTTCCTTATCAAGAATGCCCCGTCGAAGAGCAGGTCCCAGGCCGACAGTGGCAATATCACCGATTGTAATCGGCACATTATTCTCAACCCGGATCACCGCGTTTTCGAGGTCGGCAACATTTTTGACAAAACCGACTCCGCGTATCACATATTCAACGCTGTTAATCTCGATGGTTCTTGCACCAACATCGATATTGGAATGCCGGGCCGCATTGTAGACCTGTTCGAGGGTGATATTGTGCACCAGAAGCGCACTGGGATCGACATCGATCTGAAATTCTTTCACATGCCCTCCCACCGATGCAACCTCAGCAACGCCGTCGGCGGCCATGAGTGCATAACGCACATGCCAGTCCTGTATCGACCGGAGTTCCTGGAGGTCCCATCCGCCGGCAGGACTACCGTTTGCATCGCGGCCTTCAAGGGTATACCAGAACACCTGGCCCAGGGCAGTGGCATCGGGACCAAGGGTGGGTTTCGCTCCTTCAGGGAGCGTGTTTGCAGGAAGGGATGACAGCTTTTCCATGAGTCTGCTCCGAGACCAGTAAAATTCGATATCATCCTTGAAAACCACATAGATACTCGAAAATCCGAACATGGAAAAACTCCGGACTGTCTTGACGCCCGGTATCCCGAGCAGAGAGACGGTGAGTGGATAGGTCACCTGGTTTTCGATATCCTGGGGACTTCTCCCCTGCCACCGGGTGAAAACGATCTGTTGGTTTTCGCCGATATCAGGAATAGCATCCACCGGGACCGGATCTCTGATCAACCAGGGAATATCCCATTCAAAGGGCGCTACGGCTATGCCCCAGACCACCAGTCCGGCAGCGGCAAGGGCAACAATGAGCTTATTGTTCAGGCAAAAGCGGATCGCCTTATCAACCGGCGACAACGATTTCTTTTCAGTGTTCATGGTTATGTCCCTTTGCTTGCCCGGGTGATGGATAAGATTCTTTTATTTCACCGCATTTGAGCATGGATGCTCCGAAATAAGGGTTACGGATTTCTTTCTTTTTCTGAAGCCAGTACGCGCCTTCATTGCCAAACGCCATTGGGCAGAATGCCAGGTAATGGTCGTCGGTATTGGTCTCATAGTGTTTTTGAAGGATGATAACCTGCCCGGATATTTTTTCGAATACCATCCGGGCATCGGATAAATCTTTGATATCTTTTTTCTGTTTCAGCGCTTCCAAAAGATTCGATTTTGCCGAGCGCCATGCCTTGTACAGTTTTGATTGTGGTGCATCGGTAGCAGCAATGTGATTTTGCAGCGATTCCATGGCTTTTTTTGATTTGGCGAGATCGTCTCCTGCAAGAGCATTGGCAAGCGCAAAATATTTCTCGAAAAGTCCATTCAATTTTTTTCTGAACTCTGTGGAGACCGTACCGGACACTTTGGCCGGCGCAGCCGCTGGGTGGGTCTTGTCGGCCGATGCCTGAGCGGTTGTGCCATGCCCGGGATTCATCATACTCGGCTTTGCCCTGATTTGCAATTCACTGTCGATTTTAAACGCACCGTTAACAACAACCGGTTCGCCTTCGGAGATCCCCGATTTAACAACGTAATAATCGCCGACCCGCGGCCCGAGAACGACTTCTCTGCCCTCGAATGTCGGCTTTTCTTTATCGGGAAGGCGGACATAGACGATCGCCCGTTCACCGGTGATCAGCGGCGCGGTTGAGGGAACCACCAACGGATCGACATCTTCAAAGCCCGAGGTAACATATCCGAGTTCCTCGGCCGGTACCAGCGGCATGCCGCAGATATCACAGGTCCCGGGACCATCTTTGACAATTTGCGGATGCATCGGGCTGATCCATTTTCCTTTGAGATTACCGCCTTTCACTTTTCCCGATTTTGACACGTGGGCCTTTACCCGTGCGGTAACCAGCATTTCGGGTTTGAGTCTTTTTTCTTTGTTATCGACAATAACCCGCACCTTGACTGTCCTGGTTTCGGGATCCACCGCAGGATCGATAAACGAAATTGTTCCTTTGAAATTCTCCCCCGGCCAGGCCTCGACACTAAAAGTGGCTTTCTGTCCCAGGCGAAGCCACGCAAGATCGGATTCGTAGGCATCAAGTTTTACCCAGAGCGACTGCAAATCGGCGATATGGAACAGCGGGGTTCCGGTTTGAACATACATGCCTTCATCGACAAGCTTTTTGATCACCACGCCCTGCTGCCCTGCCCTGATTGTCATATGCTCGGAGGTTGTTCCCCGGGAAAGGATAGCATTCAATTCGGCGTCCGAGAAGCCCAGTAATCTCAGTTTTTCCTTCGCCGCTTCGAGGGTCCGGGTTATACTTTCTTCGGCAATACCAGAAATTCCGGTATTGTCCAAACGGTTTGCCGCTTTTTTGGCTTCGAGGAGCTCCCGTTGAAGCGAGACAAGTTCGGGACTGTAGATACGGGCAAGATGGTCGCCCCGTTTTACCGGGATTCCGGTGTAGTCGACATAGAGGCGGTCGATTCTTCCCGACATCCGGGAGGTAATCATTTCGACTTTCGTTTCATTGAAATCGATTTTGCCGGCCATGCGAATTTTTGCGGTAGCTCCACGCCTCACTGCCTGAATGGTTTGAATGCCGGCAAGGGCAGCGGCATGTTTCGAAAGTGTTAACGTGGCGGGAGCTTCGTGCTCCCCACCGGCTTCGCTCTCATTTACCGGAATCAGATCCATGAAACAGATGGGACACTGCCCGGGTTCAGGGAGCTGAATTTGCGGATGCATGGAACAGGTCCAGGTAACATCTTCACCAGCGTCTTTTGCTGCTGCAGCATCGCTATGAGCTTGCGAACCGGTTCCCTTTGAAATCCTGCCGACCAGAAAAGCGGCAAGCACCGACACAACAAGAGCGATGATAAACAGCCGTTGCTTTTTGATTTTCATTATTTCTCCGCCTCCGTGGAATGGGTTGACTTATTTTTTGTAAATTCCGCCAGGCAACAGATAACGATTTCCCCGGCTATCATTTCTTTCAGCTCTATTCTGGATACTTTTTCAATTTCCAGATCAAGCAATGTCCGCTGTGCATCGAGAAAATCAAGAATCGACATGGTATTGTTCCGGTATCCTTCTTCGATAACCGACAAGGTTTGTTCTGCCTTCGGAATGAGGACATTGTCAAGCAATTCGATACGTCTGACAGCATCATTATGGGTATTCAAATAGATACGCGCTTCTGCTGCAAGTTCATTTTCAGCTTGTTTGAGTTCATTGGCGGCCACTTTTTGTAGCGAGCGGGCCTGTTGGAGTTTTCCTTTTTTTTGCGACAACCAGATCGGAAGAGAAATACCAATACCGGCCATAAGATCATCATCCACCGATACGCCGTTTATCATTTTATTTGTTTCATAATCCGCCGACAGCACCAACGATGGTCGGTAACGTGATTTTGCTGCATCCACCAGCGCATCTTTGACCTCGAGTGCATATTCATAGGCAACGATTTCCGGATTCTGCTCAAGCGCTATCTGCACCACCGTCGCCGGATCGTCGGGAACACTCAGCGAGGGTATCGAATCTGGGAAAGGAATAGACAGGTTGCTGCTGTCGATCAGGATACCGAAACGGTTACGAATATTATCAGCTTCAGTGCGCATTTGACGGATATCATCCTCTAAGACAGCCATTTCGAGTTGGAGTTTAAGGAGGTCACCGGCAAAAGCCTGATTCACTGAGTATTTGGCTAAAAGGACCGATTCGGCCTGTTCGAGCAGTTTGAGTGACTGGCGGGTCAGCTCAATTGTTCTGCCGGTCTCATAGAGTTCCCCCCAGGTTTTACGGATCATGAATATCAGATCATTGACCGCATCTTTGTATTCAGCCTTTCGCTGATAATGGAGACTGCGCGCTTCCCGTTTTTGGGCCATGAGTGTGCCGGGCCAGGGAATTGTCTGGGAAAGTACGAATTTTGTCGGATGAGAGAAATCGGTCATGCCCGTATGGATTCCAAGTACCGGGTCGGGCATATCGAACGCTGCCTGTACCCCATGCCCGGCGGCGTCAACAGCATTTTTCATTGCATGCATCTCGGGATTGTTTTTAAACGCCAGATCGATATAATAACCAAGCCCATGCTTTTCACTTTCGGCGCTGGAAATCTGAGAAAACACCTGCGACATCAGCATGAAAAAGGTAATCGAAAGAGGATAACTGATCTTTTTTATTGTTGTATGCATCCGGCATCAACTCCAGTGCTAAGGATAATAAAACAGCGGATTTCAGATGCTGCTTTAAAGCTTTAAAGCTTTAAAGTAAAATAATAATTAGTCGAATTTTATCGTACAGCTGAATGTGCTGAAACCAAGGTATGGAAAGAATCAGAGCCGGAGAGGAATTGCTTGAAGAAAACCGGTTTTTCGGGGCATTATGCGATTTGCACAGGAGCTTACAACGGAATTCAATTCATTGACACAAGGCAATGCACATAAAAATGATGGCGCTAATGAAACAAATCGAAAATGAGTTGTTCGTGATTCTAAGGCAAGAGGCTTATTATCATGGTTGAAACAACAGCCTTCGCAAAGTTTCTGATTTGATTGATTGGACGATGAAAAGCCTGACAGCGATTCATTGAGTTGATTTTCTATCGAACATTCTGAATTGCAACATGCAGGGGATTTAATGGCTTGTGCACCGGTGGAGTGTATCCCGCACATACACGATGACCCCGACCAGACAGTGGTGTAGAGGAGAATGTGGAGTGCGAAAACGCTTTTGAGCAGTTTCATGGTACAAGCTCCTGATATGGTCGAGTTTCAATAAAAATACGTATTTAATGTTTATAATATTTATAAATATAATTAATATATTGCCTCATCATCCAATGATATCGAAATCGACCAGGTAAAGGAATACAAGTGTTTGGCATGACTCATTGCTGTATTTAAACATATTGTCGTAACCGACATCGGGTAGTGGCATGTGCACTAACTGCATTTAGAGAAATTATCCATGCAACTAATGGGCAAAAATGAGGAGCAGCCAATTATGTTACCGGCGCATCTGCAAATTATTTTGTGCCCTTGCCTTTTGGTTAGGATTGTTTTATTTTGTTAGAACAATCTAACTTACTTGTTTGGATAGCCTGTGAACACTAAAAAACTTACATCCAATCTCGAAGATTATCTGGAAACCATCTTCTCTATCGTTTCAACTCACGAAGTTGCTCGCTCGATGGAGATAGCGGAACACCTTGGCGTTAAGCGGTCATCGGTTACCGTTGCGCTCCGTTCCCTTGCCGAAAAAGGCCTTATCAATTATACCCCCCGGTCCTATATCACGCTTACCGAAAAGGGGCGAGATGCCGCACAATGCATCGATCGACGGCATCATATTCTTCAGGACGTTTTCATGAAACTATTCGATTTGCCCGAATCCGACGCCAATGACGCCGCATGCAAAATGGAACATGGCATGACTCCGAAGGTGTGCAGAAAATTAGCGTCCCTTTGTGCGGTAATGGAAAACAATCCTGGATTATCCGAAACACTGAAGAAAAAAATTGCATACTATTCAAAAAAAATTGACTGTACATCAACCTGCGGATACCCTATCAACGAGGAGCACGATGAGCATTAGAATAGCACTTGCGGGAAATCCTAATTCCGGAAAAACCTCACTTTTCAATCAACTTACCGGTGCAATGCAGAAGGTTGGCAACTGGGGTGGTGTAACTGTCGATATAAAGAAAGGTTTCACATCGATTGACAGCGAAAAAGTTGCAATTATCGACCTTCCCGGAACCTATTCTTTGTGTGCCTATTCTCTCGAAGAGCGCGTTGCCCGGGATTATATCATCGAAGAGAATCCCGATGTTGTTATTGATGTTATCGATGCTACCAATCTGGAGCGTCATTTGTATCTTACTGTCCAGATGATGGAAATGGGAGTTCGTCCGGTTCTGGCGCTCAATATGTGGGATGAAGTTTTATCCAAAGGAGTGTCGATCGATATCGAACGCCTGAGTGCTCTTTTAGGGCTCGCTATCGTGCCGACGACAGCGACGACAGGAAAAGGAATCGATACGCTTCTCCGGGAAGCCGTAAAGCAGACACGGCAAAACCCTTCCTCGCTGGAAAATTTCCGGGTAACTCTTCCGGAGGAACTTGAGAGTGCAGTTTTAAAACTCGGGTTAAAAATTCGGGAGACCGGCATCGAAAAATATCCATCAGAATGGCTTGCACTCAAACTTTTCGAGCATGATAATCAAATAGAGCGGTTTATCCATGAACATGACAAAGGAAAAACGATCATTAGCGATCGGAATGAAGCCGAAAAACATCTTGAGCGCGTGCTGGGTGAAGATTCCGAGAGTTTGATTGCCGAAGCCCGTTATGGATTTATTTCAGGTGCGCTTCATGAAACAGTTAAACAGACAAAAATTAACCGCGTAGAGATTTCCGACCGGATCGACACGGTCCTTACCCATCGTTTCTGGGCCTACCCGATCTTTATTATGTTCATGTGGCTTTTGTTCCAGGCGACATTCAAGCTGGGTGAATACCCTATGTCATGGATCGAAATGCTTTTTGACTGGCTCCATGGTTTTGTTATTATCACTATGGATGAGAGCCCTTTCAGAGACCTTCTTGCTGAAGGCGTTATTGCCGGTGTTGGAGGAGTCGCTGTTTTTCTCCCCAACATTCTGATACTGTTTCTGGGTATTTCGATTATGGAAGACACCGGCTACATGGCCCGGGCAGCATTTATCACCGATAAATTGATGCACCATGTGGGTCTTCACGGCAAAAGTTTTATTCCCATGATCATGGGGCTGGGCTGCAGTGTACCGGCAATTATGGCGGCGCGAACACTTGAATCGGAAAAGGACCGAATCAAAACAATCCTGCTCACCCCCCTCATCGCCTGTTCAGCCCGACTACCGGTTTTTGTGCTCTTCGCAGGGTCCCTGTTCCCCCGTCATGCAGGCAATATTGTTTTCTTGTTTCAGGTCATATTCAGTTTCGGCGCCTTTCTTTTCATGGGATTGGTGTTCAAACATACCCTTTTCCGCAAAACCGAAGATTACCCCTTTGTCATGGAGCTCCCCCCCTATCGCATTCCCACAGCCCGGAGTGTGGTTATCCATATGTGGCATAAAGCAGAACATTATCTTAAAAAAATGGGGGGGGTTGTGCTTGTCTTCTCGGTAATCCTCTGGTGGGCGGTGGAGTATCCGAAAGCACCGCAGATCGAACAGCAATTTGAAAACAGAATCGAATCAATAAAAACGGCATCGGAGCTTTCACAAAACAAAAAAGCCACTCTGATAGACAGCCTGAAAGCGGAAAAACTATCCGCAACCCTTAAACACAGCTATATCGGCAAGGTCGGCACCCTGTTCGAACCGATGGTTCGAACATTTGGAACCGACTGGCGGGGAGCTATCTCCCTTATTTCGGGCTTTGTGGCAAAAGAAGTTGTCGTTGGCTCCATGGGAGTCCTGTATGCGGCCGGCGAAGAACAGACCGAAAAAAGCACAGTCCTCCGTGAAAAATTGCGGGAACATTTTTCCCGCCTCTCAGCTTTTGCGTTCATGCTTTTTGTACTGCTCTATACTCCCTGCGTTGTTGCGCTGGTAACTGTTGTCCACGAACTGAGAAGCTTCAAATGGTCGATCTTTTCGATTGGATACCAGGTCGCCTTTGCCTGGATTTGTGCGACAATCGTGTATCAGGCAGGAAAATTTCTGGGGTTGGGATAGGGCCAAAGATAAAAAAAGAGACAACGATTTGAGAAAATACCCGGGAATCCTCTATCCTGACCTTATACCTTCGGCTCTTTTTAGCCCCCACTCAATCAAACACCGACGGCAATTGTTGTCTGACATTTTCCCAGTCGATAGTGAATCTGTCCTCTACGTTGTTAAATTCATCCGATTTTTCCATGGCTTTATCGATCCGGCTTTGCGTGTCGGGGTGGGTCATGAACCAGCGGGCAAAATTGGTTGATTTTTTATCCACCGCTATTTTCTGCATGAAATCGGCAAAGTGCATGGGGTCGATTAAACATGAATCGAGCAGTGCAAGTGCAAAATCATCTGCCTTATCTTCCTGGCCCCTGCTGTATTTCATATTGATGACATTTTTTATGATACTTTCCAGATAGGCCACCGATTCACCGCTACCGATCATTGACAACAGTACCGATACTCCGAATTGCTGGATAAGCCTCCGGAGAGGATCACGATGGATTACATGACCCATTTCGTGAGCAATTACTGCTGCAAGCTGTTCGGGAGAATCACAGGTGCGAATCAACGGTGTGTAGATAACAATTAACCCCCCGGGAAAAGCAAATGCGTTGACAACATCCGATTGAACCAGCAGTATTTCGACATCATAGGGATTTTTATCGATTTTATCAAGCAGCCTGTCGGAAATTGTCTCCAGCATTCCGATGAGTTCCTTGTCGGTAACAATCTTTGAATCTTCGGCAATATAGGATTTTACACTCTCCTTGAATTTTTTTTCCCATTCAACCGAAATTTCTTCGATTGTCTTCCCTGAATCTTCCATTTTTTTCGGAACATACTTCGCAATAAGGTATGCAGTACCTGCAGTGACAATAATAAAGGCCAACAAAAAGAGTAGTTCTTTATTTATCCATTTTCCGATACTCAAAACCCCTCCGGCGGGCGATTCACTTCCTCGCGTTTTTTCTTTGCTTTTGTACCAAAATATCGGGCAAAGGCAAGCCTTCCGAACACCCAGAAATAGTACAACTTACCCTTTCGTGCCTGTAGACAGGCGATAATAGAAAAAACCATATAGATTAAATTCCACAGCACAACAAAAACCAGATAGGAATAAAAGTAGACGGTATCCTCCGCATAGGGAGAAATAATCATTATAAGCCAGAAGATGACCCCTGCATTAAACAGCGTAATGGGGATTTGAGTCAAGAGCGACTGAAAGGAGTGAAACGCAACAAAGGGCGATGTCTTTTTATTGATAAAGAAATAGATTACCGCTGCGATCAGATTTATAATCGGCAGGGGAAGCCCGGCGCCCCAGGCAGCGAACATCATGAGATACGACCCCATGGCATCTTCTTTTTCACGATCGCTTATCTCATGAGGCTGGGGAATTGGTATGGGTGCGGGTGCGGGTTCCATATTATTTCGTCTCCTCGCCTACCGGCACGGTCTGCAATTCTTTCCCCGAAAAGGGCGGATATTCATCGGTCATATAACTGCTGTACAGCCCAACCCGCTGCATCCATCTCAGTGTCCCCACATTGAACTCATGCCAGGATTCGGGATACTTTCCGGTAAACAGCACGACCCACCAGGCCAGAAACTGCAAAAACTGGGTGGCAACCATTCTGAAAAACAGGCAGAAACCATGGGGAATGCCGACATATACCGGTGCAAAAAAAAGCTTCACCAGGGCCAGCCCCCTGCTTAACCGGGAAGGATAGGGAACATCAAGATCAATCTTATCACTCGAACCGTTGATACCAAAAGAGGGATAACCATCGACAAGGTTCATAATAATCGCTTGAAGCCGCAACATCCATCGTTTAACTTTCAACTGATATTCAAAGTAACTCTCCGGATATTTCCCCGTAAACAGAACGATCCAGAAAGAAATAAAGGTCAGAATTGCCGACCAGAGACCAACAAACATCAAAAGCAGCGAATGGGGGGCTATAATATAAAAAAATCCGAAAATAGTCCTGAGAAGCAACTCTCCCCGGGAATAGAGATCCTGATGACGAATACGAAGCTTCATTGAAAACCTCCTTGAGAAAGGGGTGGATAAACCGTCACTGGGCTAATATATAAAGGGCCGGAGGTAAATCAAAGAAAAATCGATAATTAGTGTTTACCGGCCAACCAGTAAAGAATGTCCTCCGGAGCAGCACGATCTTCATACACCTCGATATTATCTTTTCCCGCCCCCATGGCGATCGATTCAATCCGGTTGGTCTGAAACGATTCCCCTGCGTTGTGAATGATCAGTCTGTCTGCTTTAGTCAAACCAACAGCAACATCAATTCCACCGGTGTTTCTGATATTTGGTATGTTCAGTTTATAGAGATAAGAGAAATCATTCGTATTGTCAAACTGCACAGCGTCGACAACTGCGGTTGATGCCAAATCGGTTTGGGAAAGGGCAAGCATTGCCCACAAACCGGCGTCATCAATCCCGATTACGCGGACCTCGTCAATATCATGCCTTCGAGAAAGATACTTGAGTGCGGTAATAATATCCTGCACGGCTTCGGCCCTGTCTGAGCGGTTATAAGAGGTAAAAAAAGTAACGCTGTCTTCCCTGGAATATCCCGGCTCGAGCATCTTGTGTTCACCGGTATTAAAACAATCGATCATATAGACCAGCTCGCCGCCGGCAATCAGACTGTCGACAAGGGGCAGAAAGCCTCCTGTTTGCTGATCGATCAGGCCGTTTTTCCCGCTCTTGTGAAGGCACAAGGTTGCCTTTTTGTTTTTTTGGTATTTCAGAGAAGACACCAGAACAGCCGGGATATAATCGAAATGCAGATTTCTGTAAAGAAGTTGTTTTTCGAGCATAATCGAATCCAGATTCCAAGTTCCGCAGTTGACGACGGCAAGGCTCTCCACCGAAGGTTCCGAAACAAGAAGAGTATGTTCCAGAGAGGTACGATAACAATTTTCGAATTCATTGAATTTTCCATACGATTCAGCGATATCTTCCAGAATACGGTTATCGGCACTGTCGATCATCGCCTGAACAAGCGCTACACTGTCCAGAGCATTATCGGGGAGTGATTGTCCATTGAATACCATAAACTGACTGCTGGTAATTGATGGGATCGACGATTCTTTCCAGTTACCGGCATCGGCGTCATCAAAAAACTCTTTTCCATAGAATGCATATACATTTTCCCGGCTTTCGAGATTGTAATTATGCCGGTAATCAATTTGAACCGTGGCAACCCGGTCTTCTTTACCGAAAAGAGAATAGATATGTCTGATTGCAGGATATTCAACTTCCGGGGTATTGCTAGTCCAATCACCGGTGGCCGAAACGATAAAGAGCGGTTTGGGAGCAAAGAGGGCCCCGATTTCGACATTGAAGGTCACGATGCGCATTAAAGGTGCATTCCCGCAAATACATCCATCCTGAAGATGCGCCGATATATGGTTTACCGGCGCAGCAGCAGTAATACGATCATCGATAGCCGAAAGCATGAATGTCTGCGTTGCGCCCCCCGAAGCGCCGGTGCAACCGACCCGGGTAGTATCGATATCCGGAAGAGACAAAAGAAAATCCAGACTTCGTACCGAGTTCAGCATATGAAGGCTCATGGCACTGACTCCCCATAAATGGGCCTGATCATTATCGAAACGATGACCGAGCTGCCGTGAATCCAGGTAACCGATCATATCATAGGAAAAATTAGTTATGCCTTTTTTGGCAAACATTATACTCCGCGCCGGGACATTAACTCTGGATGTCTTCTCCAGTCTGCCCCTCGACCAGTGCCCATGAGGACAGAGAATTGCCGGAAAAGGCCCTTCCTTGCCTTTGGGTCTGTAGAGATTTCCGGTGACATAAAAACCGGGGAAACTTTCAAAACAGACCCGGTCAACAACGAAATCATCAAACTCCACCGATCCGTAATAGCGAGGATTAAGGGGTGTTTCCGGGGAGGAGGGGTATAAACTGTTTGTTACCTTTATGTGCGTTTTCAGATACTCTGCCCGGTTGACCCATTGCGATTTGCTCGTATAGTCGGGCATGGTATATTCTGTTGTGTAGTCGGTAAGCTCGACAAATCGCCTGTCACGATATTGGCCGGTTTTGTCATTGTAAACTGTTACCAGTGCTGATGGATAAATAACATTGGCAAAGGGAATGACATTACCCCAGAGGGTGTCGCTTTCAGTAAAAATTCCCGGTCGAAGTGTATAATAAACAATTTCCTGCGGGGTGGCGAGCACCATTTTGGCCGTTTTCCTCGATGCAGCTATATTTCCATACCCATCAACGGGGACAAGTGTACTTTTGTCGGGCGTACCGTACGAATTGGTTTTTGTTGTGGTATATACCCGGAAAAAGGTATTGTTTGTCGATCCGGAGTAGTTCCAGCTCAAAAGAACCGTATCACTTTTGTAATTGCAGGAACTGGTAAACCCGGTAATTGCGGCATAAAAATCCGCTTTATTACGGGGGGTGAGAATATAAGTCGAGTCATTCATATTTGTATAGGTGGCAATAAATTTTTCTTCGAAATATCCGTATTTTGAGACAACCAGAGTGTCTTTATAGACCGGAGTTCTCTTCTGTGTGTCTGAGCTCAGAGGGGCAAAGGTATGGAAACCGGAGATCGTATATTGTTTCCCCGTGAAATGAAGCAGTTTAAAGGTTCCGATAAACTCACCGATATTCACTCTGACAAGAAAAAAATTGCTCCCGGGAATATCGGGTATTTCATCGAAGATAGTAAGCTCGTGAGTCCCCTGCCTGCAATAACCGCTGTAAATTCGCTTAATCACCCTCCCCCGGGAATCGAAGAGGGCGATTTGCACAAGTTCCCTTGGAGCGCCGATTGTAAAAATAATCTGCCGTCCTCTTGCAGTCAGCCGGGAACCTGGAGCTATTCTGGATGGATTTGATGGTGATGGAAAAAAATCGCCTCCTAAAAAAAACTTCCCTTCCTTGTCAGTAGAAGCCTCCAATCCGGCATCT
>WJLZ01000118.1 GCA_014728215.1 Chitinivibrionales bacterium | reverse complement strand
TGCTATTGCCTTTTCGCGTAAAACGAGCGCTTCCAGGCTCCGAAACAACCGCACAAAGATGAGACTTGAATCCGGAGTCACTGAAATCCCCGGAAAGCTCTGCAAAATTGCTTGCTCCAGTATAGTCAAATTATTATATTAACTATTGTAAGTCAGAAAATCAAAATACCTATCAGTCGGTGACCTCGAGCCGGTCGGCCGGATGGCGCGGCTTCTGGTAGTGGTTGAGGACCCGATGAGTATCCGGTCGGTCGCCGATACGGTCGAAACATTCCTCCCGCTTCTTATCGATGCATTTGTCGAGGTCTATATCCGCGGCCCGCGGCGTGCCGGACTGTATGCGCTCCCCCGGTCTGCCGTGCGCGATGATGACAACGTCTATCTCTTCGGCCCCGACAGCACGCTCCGGATAATCGGTCCGAATATTGTCTGGCGCAGCGAAGATACGATGTATGTTGACAAAGGCCTCAATCCCGGCGATAAAGTAATAACTTCTTCTATTGCAACCCCGATCGACGGCATGGAGCTGCGCATTGCCGCTCGGAGCAACGATACCGCGCAATCACCGTCCCCCCAGCCGCGGAGCGGACAATGAACGACCGGGAAGCCCGCGCTGCCGGCGGTCCGCTGGCGTATATGGCCCGCAACAGTGTTGCAGCCAATCTCATCATGGCAATCATGATCGTTGGCGGATTGCTGGTATTCCCGACAATCAAGCAGGAGGTCTTTCCCGAGGTGACCCTCGATATGGTCATGATTACGGTCCCCTACCCCGGCGCGAGTCCTGAAGAAGTGGAACAGGGCATTATCCTTTCTGTCGAGGAAGCCGTGCGGGGTATCGATGGTGTTAAGGAGGTACGGGCGACCGCGTATGAAGGCCTGGCGCAGGTCACGGCAGAGCTCTATTCGGCCGCGCCCGAGGACCGAGCCCTGAACGATATACAGAGCGCAGTCGACAGGATTACTTCATTTCCCACCGATGCCGAAGAACCGACCGTCAGACTGCTCTCCCCGCGGCGGCAGGTGGTTTCGATCATTATCTACGGAGCTATTGCACCCGGTAAACTTCGTGCAATAGCCGAGAATTTCCGCGAAGAGCTGCTCAATGAAGAAAACATTACGCAGGTAGAAATTGACGGCATTCCTGCTCCGCAGATCAGCGTTGAAGTCCCCATGGAAAATCTCCGCCGCTACAATCTTACGCTGCAGGAGATTGCGGCAATAATCGCCAGTGCCTCGGTGGATATCCCCGGCGGTGCGATCGAGACGCCCACCGGTGAAATACTGCTTCGCACAACAGAGCGCCGCCGGACTGTCGAAGAATTCAAAAATATTGCAGTACTGGCCGGTGAAGACGGCAGCAGGATTACGGTCGGCGATATTGCCGATGTCTATGAAGACTATGAAATCCAGGACCTGGAAGCCTTTTACGATGGACAACGCGCCGTGCGGATCATTGTTTACCGGGTGGGTGCGGAAACGCCTGTCGAAGTTTCCAATGCCGTGCATGATTTTGTCGAGCAGGCCCGCAAAGAGGTACCCGAACAAGTGGGGCTGGCGGTCTGGGATGACAGTTCAGAGATATTCCAGGACCGGATTTCACTGCTCTTGAAGAATGGTCTTTATGGTCTGGTACTTGTACTCTTCATACTGGGGTTGTTCCTCAAAATCAACCATGCCCTCTGGGTGACTGTTGGTATGGGGGCCTCGTTCTGCGGCTCCTTTTTTTTCATGGGCATGCTGGGCGTGTCGATCAACATGATCTCGCTGTTTGCATTCATTTTAGTGCTGGGTATTGTTGTCGATGACGCCATTGTCGTGGGAGAATCGATTTTCAACCGTCGGCGGCAGGGAGAATCCCCCCTGGCATCATCTATTGACGGTGTAAGAGAAGTGGCGATACCGGTTGTCTTTTCGGTCCTCACGACGATTATTGCATTCGGACCGCTGCTGTTTATCCCCGGAGTCATGGGGAAGCTGTTCAGCAATATCCCCCTGATCGTAATCCCTATTCTTCTGCTCTCCCTGTTCGAATCCCTGTTTGTTCTTCCGGCCCATCTCGCCCACCACGAACGGAAATCCCCTTGGGGCATAATCGCCTGGCTGAACCGCCGTCAGGAGGGGGTATCGAAACGGCTGGAGCACTGGATAGAGCATTCCTATACGCCATGGCTGAAACGGCTTGTTGACAATAGAGCAATTACCCTTTCGCTGGCGCTTGCTATCCTCATTGTTGCCTTTGGCCTGGTTGCCGGGGGTATTATCAAGTTCATTTTTTTTCCTAAAATCGAAGGCGATACTGCCACTGCGACAATCGAACTTCCTTTTGGATCATCCCTGGAGCAGACGCGGTCGGTGATGGACCAGGTGGTCGCTGCTGCGCAGCGCGTGGAGCAGACCATCGAGAAAGCTGAGAATGAGCAGGTGGTAACCGGCATATTTGCCGAAGCCGGCGGCATGCAGGATGAAGGCGGTCCGGTGGGAGAGATCGGCGAAGGCGCCGCGCACCAGGGGTTCGTGACAATCCAACTGGTATCCGCAGGCGAGCGGAGCATTTCCTCTCGTCAATTCTCGCAGATGTGGCGACAGGAGACCGGCGCCATTCCGGGTGTGGAACGTCTGGCCTTTGATTTCAGTATCGGCCCCTCGGGCGGTGCAGCGCTGGCGGTCGAGTTGTCGCATTCCAATATCGACCGGCTTGAACAGGCGGCCGAACAACTGGCGCAGACCATGGGAGAGTATGCAGGGGTATTTGATATCGATGACGGGTTTCGTCGGGGAAAGCGGCAGATTGATTTCAGGCTGCGTCCCGGAGCACGGGCGCTGGGGATATCCGAAGCCGACCTGGCGCGGCAGTTGCGAAGCGCATGGTTTGGCGCAGAAGCGGTAAGGCAGCAGCGCGGCCGTGAAGAGCTCCGGGTCTATGTCCGGCTGCCGCGGGAACAGCGAATATCGGAATACTCGCTCGAACAGATGATCATTCAAACCCGGCAAGGTGGAGAAATCCCCCTGAATCAAGCAGCGTATATTGCGCCGGGCAGATCGTTTACGACAATCGAACGGAAAAACGGACGGCGGGTGGTAGCGGTAACTGCAGATGTCAACCCGGCAGTCACCAATGCACAGCAGGTATACGATAACCTCTCCAAATCGGCGCTCCCCCAGCTCAAACAGGAGTTCCCCGGCCTGAGCTGGGAACGGGCAGGGCAGCAGGAAGAGATGACCGAAGCGTTCGGCTCGCTGAGGACCGGCATGACTATCGCGCTGTTAATCATGTACGGGGTGATGGCCATGGTGTTTCAAAGCTATATCCAGCCGATCATTGTCATGGCGGCAATTCCGTTCGGCGTGGTGGGCGCGTTCCTTGGCCACCTGATCATGGGCTATCAGCTCAGCCTGGTGAGCATGCTCGGGATCGTGGCCCTTGCCGGTGTGGTGGTCAACGATTCACTGGTGCTCATCACGGTAATCAACGATAACCGCCGTGAAGGCATGGGACCGTTCGAGGCCGTTCTCAGCGGCGGGCAACGACGGTTCCGTCCGGTCCTGCTTACCTCCCTGACAACGTTCTTCGGACTGGTCCCCATGATATTCGAAACCTCGCTGCAGGCAAAGTTCCTCATCCCCATGGCCCTGAGCCTCGGGTTCGGGGTGCTGTTTGTGACTATTATCGCGCTGGTAATTGTGCCGTCGGCGTATATGGCTCTGGAGGATGTCAGAAAGGCGGTGGTGAAAATTGCGAAAGGATAAGGGAATAGCATGGGTAAATATTAGAAATGCATCAGTAAAGGGGATTCCATCCCCTTTAAATCCCATTTGGAAAATGCTTATTCTATTCATGCCGGCAATGCCGGCATGCGTGGGCTGAGTGGTAAGCACTGGTCGATTTTTAACGGCAGTTGAGATATGGATTCCGGCTTTCTCCGGAATGACGAGGCCGACCCAACTGAGTAGTTCCATGTACATTTCAATAATTCCTGCAGCATGGAACCCCTTGCCTTTCAATACGTATTAGTTTATATTTATTGGTACGTACAGAAGGAGGTTTGTCATGCAAGCAAAACTCACATTAAAACTCGATCAAAACACAATTAATTCCGCTAAAGAATATGCTCAGCACACTCATCAATCACTGTCTTCTATCGTCGAAAACTTTTTTAAAACACTTACAAAAAAGCAAAGAAAAGATCCGGAAAATCCTGCTCCAATTGTGAGCAGCTTATCCGGAGCAATTAAAGGTCCTCGAAACAGGGATATTAAAAAGGAATATCTTCATTATCTTGAAAAGAAGTATAAGTGATTAAAAAAATCTATATCGATTCTGATATTATATTAGACCTTCTCCAAGTGCGGCACCCTTTTCATGATGATGCATTTTCTCTGTTTGCGCAAATAGAAAATGGTATAGTGAAAGGATTTGTATCCCCATTGGTTTTTTCAAATCTTTTTTATATCCTCCGAAAAGACGGCAACAATAAATCCGCTGTTGATTCATTGATTCGCCTGAAAATGCTGTTAAAAATCGTATCAATTGGAGAAAAAATTATTGAACTTGCCTTAACGTCGTCATTTAATGATTTTGAAGATGCTATCCAATATTTCACAGCGATTGAATGTAAAGCGGATTGTCTTATTACACGGAACAAAAAAGATTACAAGAATGCGGATATTCCTGTTCTCTTTCCCGACGAATGCCTTAAGCTTATTACTCAGTAGGTTTTGCTGCCGACACGTCAAAAAAGTAGTCTCATCTACATGTTTCACATGCCCGGCGATCCTGGAATTCATACACTGACAGCCTTCGAACAGGAGTTTTCCGTAGGAACAATATAAAGACAGCCTCTAATCATGGTTCATTACTATGCAATACTGTTATCGGTGGTTTGATACCACTGAAATCTTTGGTCATTGTCAAAATGCATTCCTCATTTTTTATCAGAGATATTTCTGAATATGATAATGAACAGGCATGAAGCTTATATGACAGCTCCTCAAATTCAATTTGCCTTGCAAGCAGACGTTCTATTGTGGAAATACAGGAATCCGGATTCATTAAATTGGAATCGGACTCTATTACCACTTTTTCTTTACACTCACTACAAACGGTATTTTTAACGCTGTCACAAAGAATGACCCCCAGCTTGCCGCAATATTCTTTGATTGTATCACAATTATTTAGAGCGAAATATTCATTAAGTTCAATTCTGTTGCCTGATTGATCAATTATGTATTTCGATATTTCAGGATCTGTCTCAATATAGACGACACAGATTTTGCCGCAATAGCTAATAGTATCCTGTTTTATCCATCCAACAGGATTGTTCAGTGTATCATAATAGTTTATATTTTTTAAAATTATTACTATGATTGCAGAATCGGTATTAGGGTCAGGTTCAACGCTCACGGTTTGATCGAAATAACCCTCAGCACATATTTTCAATTCAATTTGATTCAAATCAGATACAGACTTTTGCCTTTTCAATAATCCGGCAGTTTTTGCGTTTTCAACTGCAAAACTCTCTTTTTTGTTATTAATAATTGACCATGAAAGCCCCTTCATGGTCATATTATCATTCATTTTCAATATGACAATTTGATTGCCCAAAGAAGCATTTTTATGCATATCAATGTATTCACCTAATATATTGTAAACAGAAGGACTCGTTGAAAGGTAATTAATGTCCAATTCTTTTTCAGGATAATTTTTCTTTATTTGGTTTTGTTCATTATTCCACGTTAAAGCAAATAAACCCTGAGCATCTGATCCAACCTTTATATCTTTATCGACTACCGATACAAGCGCTTGTTTGACAGGTACGTTGAACTGGTCAACAATTTGCCCGATTACAGTTACTCCGAAGCACTGAGAGAAAAGTAATGCATTGATCAAAGCTTGGAAAACAAATTTCCTGTTACTCATAATGCACCTCCAATTTTCAGGTTATTGTGGCATATAAATTGGTAAAAGCCGTATGTTTGGTTGCGATTCACTAATACCAACATTTTGAATAATAGTGTCATTTCCGACACTAGTTTCAGATTTAATATTTAGATCATATTTTAAATCAGTAGTATTTTGCGAATAAAAGAAAGCTTATGCCATTATTTATATTTATTGAATGGATTCCCCTGCAGCAAAGAACCGCTTATTTATTTTGACCGCACAACCAAATCCCACTGAAACATTTCTAGATCGTGATATTGCCCAGCAATTCAATGACTATCATGACAAGACAATCATATACCTCAATTCGGTTATAAAGAAACAGCCGTTTTTTTCAAGATTGTTCCCTTCGTTATTACACAAGCTTGCAGCAAGAACTATTATCCGAAACCACTCAATTGGTAAGCGCGACACTATTCTTGCATACTGGGCGAACTATGTTCTCGATGTTGCATTCAATATTTCAAAAATTGCCCAGGCAAAACTGCAAGTTAGTTGCCATGCCAATGATGTCTTCTGTAGATCATATCTTGCTAAAATCGATCCTTTGTATATTGACCGCTATTATTTCTGCTGCAAAAAGACCATGGAGTGGGCTATCGAAAATTATGCTCTGAGGAAAGGAAAGGTCGAGTATGCAGCTCATAATTTGCCAAAGCTGCCCGAATGGGCAAAACCCGTAGTCAAGCATTTCAATATTGTCAATATTGCAAGAAACTCACCGAAGAAAAATCTAAAAGGTGTATTGTCATGTTTATGCTATTTAGAACCATATTTTTCCAATATGACATTCACGCAAATTGGTTTGCATGACTTGAAAGGCTTCATTTTGCCAGAAGGTAATTTTAGAATCGATGTCAAAGAATCAATGCCGTTCGAGGAAATCTGCGATAAAATGCTCAATTCGCACCTGATGATATATGGATCTTGCATTGCTAAGGACGGTGACAGAGATGGGTTACCGAACGTTCTCAGAGAGGCCGGAGCTATGGGGCTTCCGGTTGTATATGAGCGAGGATGGGCAAACGACGAGATAGAATATAAAGGACCGAGCCTTGCGGTCAATTGCTTGCGAAAGGAAAAAGAGAAGATTCTCGAATGGATTCTTCGTTTGTATCCCGAATTCGAGAAGAAATAACCAATTGGCGCACAAGTTCTATTTTTAAAAAAGCCTGAATTGCTTTCTTCTCGGAAAATTCTGACCTGATTCGAGGCAGCCGTTTTAAAATAGTCCTCCTGATCCGATTATAGCTTTGAGCTGCTTTTTGAACTGCCTCAGCGCATGAAACAATGCTCAATTCATTGAAGAGTATGCCTGCTTCATATTTCTTTACAATTTCTGCAGGACCACCAGAGTTGTGAACGATTACCGGGCATGCATTACCGATAGCTTCAACTATAACCCTCCCAAAAGGCTCATTTTCGGCTGTATGTAGAAGGCAATCGTAATTTTGATAATCTTCAGATAATATTCTTTTATTTTCTATTATGCGTATTCTCGCATTTTTCTCGGTTGCCATCGCTTGTTTGATTTCATTGGCATATTTATAATTCTCTTTTAAAGGATCGGATCCCCATATATCTAACGACATATCGATGCCGGGCATATTCAGATGTTTCATTGTTTCAATGGCGAGCATATGGTTCTTCCAATGTACAAGAT